>DUOR01000138.1 GCA_012838715.1 Actinomycetales bacterium | reverse complement strand
GCACGGCGGCCAGCACCGCGCGGCGCGTGGCCACGGTGTCCACCGCCGGCGACAGGCGCTCGTGCGGCAGCGTCTCCCAGGACGGGAACATGGCGACGCCGTCGCCGAGCATGGCGCGCAACTCCGCCGTCAGATCCTCGGCCTCGCGGCCGGTGGCGGTCACCGCCAGCACCGGCGTCTTCGCCGCCATCGCCGCGATGAGGTGCGGGCGCACCCGATCCAGGCCGGTCAGGTGCAGCTCCGCGTCACCGAGATGCTTGACGACGCCACGCAGCTGCGGCTCCTCGGCGACGACCTGCGCCAGGCCCGACAAGGGGGCGACGACCTTCGCGCCGGACTTGTTCTTCTTCTTGTTGGCCGTGCGCGGGCTGGCCGCCATCAACGATCGTCCTCCGGGGTGTTCTCGGTGTTGCCGCCGACGGGGGTGATTCCGTCGGGGTTGCGCTTGGGTTCGCGGGCGCGGTCGGCCGGGTCGGCACCGGCGCCCGCGCCGATGATGATGCCCTCATCGGCTTCGGGGCCGTCGACGTCGCCCCGCAGGATCGGACGGGACTCCATGTTCGCCAGCCCGTTCCAGCACAGGTTCACGATGTGCGCCGCCACCGTCTCCTTGTCCAGGCCCTGGCTGGTGCGCTCGTCGAGCCACCACTGGGCCGTCTGCGACACCATGCCGACCAGCGCATGCGAGTAGAGGACCGCCGGCGACTCGTCGAGGCCCGCCCGGGAGAACGCGGCGCCCAGGATGTGGGAGACGCGGCCGGTGGCGTAACCCAGCAGCGTCGCGAAGCCGGTGTTCGACCCCGGGTCGCGCGCCAGGATGGTGAACCCGTCGGTGTGCTCCTCCACGTAGGTGAGCAGGCCAATCACCGCGCGCTCGATGCGCACCCGGGACCGGCCCTTCGAAATCGACTCGGCGATGACCTGCTCGAGCCGCGCCATCTCCTCCTCGACCACCAGGCGGTACAGGCCGTCCTTCGTGCCGAAGTGCTCGTAGACGACCGGCTTGGACACGCCCGCCCGCGACGCGATCTCCTCCATCGACGTGCCGTCGAGGCCACGCTCGGCGAATGTCGCCCGGCCCACGTCGAGAAGCTGCCTGCGCCGTTCGGGCCCGCTCATTCGCCGACGAACGGCGTTTCCCGGGGTACTCATGCGTCCGAGCCTATCGGTTGCCGTTCCGGAGTGAGTCGCTTGGCCAACCGGGACGGGTCGGGCGACGATTGTGCGGCCCGGCGGGCGCGGGACATACGGGGCCGCCTTGGCAACGGCGGGCGCGCGCCCACGTGCCCGGCGGGCGCGGGTCAGTGCGCCCACGGGTATTGGTATCGTTTACGCGTGGCCGCACGGCCCCGGGAAGCACCCCGGGTTGCGCGGTTTTTTCGGTGCGGAAGCGCCGATCCCCCGTGGTGTAATGGCAACACTCCTGATTTTGGTTCAGGCATTTCAGGTTCGAGTCCTGGCGGGGGAGCAAGCAGCTCACCCCCGCCAGCCTGCTTTAATGCAGACCAGTGGGGATTTTCTGGTTCGCCGCGGCCGAGGCCGTCATCTCCTCCTCGGTGCCGCCGGCGTTGTGGATATGACAAAACCCCGCCACCAACCTGGGTGCGGGGTTCGCGGAAGGCCGAGGAATCGAACCCCGACGCGGTGACGTCCCATCCCGGTTTTCGGGACCAGTTGCCCACGATGGGCGGGACCCTCCATGACAAAGCCCGGCGCGCCTTGTAGCGGGGCGGGCCGGGCTGGGAGTGGGTTTAGCTAGTCACGACCGCCGCGGCATCATCATCCGGTTTGGGCCCGTTGTCCAGTACGTAAGAGATGAGCGATTGTGCATCGTCGAATTTCTGTGCCGTCATCCTCGTCACTTCCTGACCGGATACGCGTAACACTCCAGAATCACGCCATCTATGACGGTGTATATGACCCGAATCTCGGTACCACCAAGTGTACCGGTCTTGGTCACGGTGCAGTCATAGTTGGGCTTCCGGAAACTGCCGTCTGCACCGGTTGAACCGCTCGCTTCCTGAACCTTGGCCGCACTTAGGGAACGCTTGGTCGAAGTCGCCGGGTGCGCGCCGATAACCTGCAGTCATGGCGCTCTACGAAAAGTTGGTCTCCCCGGCGGACACGTCGGACATGCCGGACGACGTCGCCCGCGACGTGCCCGCGAACGGCATGAAGTTCATCGCGGCCAATGGCCTGCAGAACGCCGGCGACCAGGTCATCAACCCGAAGACTGTGTTGCCGTGGCTGTTGACCGCGCAGGGCGCGCCGGGCCTGGCCATCGCGTTGCTGGTGCCCATCCGCGAGTCGCTGTCGATGTTGCCGCAGGCCGCGCTGACCCCGTGGGTGAAGCGGCGCGCGCACCGGAAGTCGGTGTGGGTGGCGGGTTCCATCACGCAGGGCGTGATGGCGCTGGTGATGGCGCTGGCCGCGGCGGCCCTCGACGGCACGGCCGCCGCCGTCGTCGTCCTCGCCGCTCTGGCCGTTTTCGCGCTGGGCCGGTCGCTGTGCTCCATCGGTTCGAAGGACGTGCAGGGCCGCACCATCCCGAAGGGCCAGCGCGGCCAGATCACCGGCCTGGCCACGGTCCTGTCGGGCATCGTCGCCATCACGCTGGGCCTGGGCATCCGCTGGTTCGGCGGCGACGATCTGCCCACCGCCGTCCTGACGTGGATGATCGCCATCTCCGCCGTCACCTGGTTCGTCGGCGCGGTCATCTTCCACCGCGTCACCGAGCCCGTCGGCGAGACCTCGGAGGAATCCGCCGGGTCGTGGGTGCGTGAATCGTGGGAGTTGCTTTCCGACGACGCCCCCTTCCGCAACTTCGTCGTCGTCCGCTCCCTGCTGCTGGTGTCGGCCCTCGCGCCGGCGTTCTTCGTGTCCCTGTCCGCCGAACGCGGCGACGGGGAACTGTCCGGCCTGGGCCCCTTCCTCATCGCCTCCGGCGCGGCCGCCATCCTGGGCGGGCAGGTGTCCGGGCGCCTGAGCGACAAGTCGTCGAAAAGCACGATGACGTGGGGCGCGGGCATCGCGAGCCTCATCCTGCTGGCGGTGATGGCGCAGGTGACCTTGGCGGAAAGCTGGTCCACGTGGGCACTGCCGGTGGCGTACTTCCTGATCACCCTGACCCACACCGGCGTCCGCGTCGCCCGCAAAACCTATGTCGTGGACATGGCGGAAGGCGACCAACGCACCACCTACGTCGCCGTGGCGAACTCCGCGATGGGCGTCATCCTGCTGGCCACCGGCGCCATCTCCGGCGGCCTCGCCATGCTGGGCACCATGTGGGCGCTCGGCTTCTTCGCCGTGCTCGGCCTCATCGGCGTCGGCATGGCCCGCGCCCTGCCGGACGTGTCCGCCAAGGCGTAACCCGTGACCGCCCCCTCCGCCGGGTAGGGTTTGGCGGAGGATCCCACGACGAACCGCACGAGGAGACGCACATGAGCAACGGCACCGGCACGCCCACCGCCGTCGTCATCCTGGCCGCAGGCCAGGGCACCCGCATGAAGTCGGACACCCCCAAGATGCTGCACGGCATCGGCGGGCGCACGATGCTGGAACACGCCCTGTACGCCGCCCACGGCGTCGACCCGCAGGAAATCGTCGCAGTCGTCGGCCACCAGCGCGACAAGGTCACCCGCGCCATCGCCGAATGGGTCGGCGACCAGGTCGAAGGCTCCCTCCCCCACGGCGTGGGCATCGCCCACCAGGAGGAGCAGAACGGCACCGGCCACGCCGTGCAGTGCGCCCTCGACGACGTCACGCTGCAGGAGTTCGAGGGCACCGTCCTGGTGACCACCTCCGACGTGCCGCTGCTCGACGCCGACACCCTCGCCGCGCTGCTCGAGGAGCACAACCGCAAGCCCCGCGCCGCGGTGACCGTGCTGACCTCCACCGCCGACAACCCCCACGGTTACGGCCGCATCATCCGCAACTCCGACGGCGAGGTGCTGCGCATCGTCGAGGAGAAGGACGCCACCGACGAAGAGCGCAAGGTCACCGAGGTCAACTCCGGCGTCTACGCCTTCGACGCCGCCACCCTCCGCCACGCGCTGACCCAACTGAACACCGACAACGCGCAGGGCGAGCTGTACCTGACCGACGTCATCGGCATCGCCCGCGAAGCCGACCGCTCCGTCCGCGGCCACCGCCTCGACGACGCCATGGTCGTCGCCGGCGTCAACGACCGCGTGCAGCTGGCCACCCTCGGCGCCGAACTGAACCGCCGCATGAACGAGAAGGCCATGCGCGGCGGCGCCACCATCGTCGACCCCGCCACCACCTGGATCGACGTCGACGTGCGCATCGGCCGCGACGTGACCATCCTGCCGGGCACCCAGCTCCTCGGCGCCACCGTCATCGGCGACGGCGCCACCATCGGCCCCGACACCACCCTGACCGACGTCACCGTCGGCGAAGGGGCCAGCGTCGTCCGCGCCCACGCCACCGAATCCGTCATCGGCCCGCGCGCCGACGTCGGCCCCTTCACCTACCTGCGCCCCGGCACCGAACTGGGCGAGGAAGGCAAGCTCGGCGGCTTCGTGGAGACCAAGAAGGCCGTCATCGGCCGCGGTTCCAAGGTCCCCCACCTCACCTACGTCGGCGACGCCGAAATCGGCGAGCACTCCAACATCGGCGCCTCGTCGGTGTTCGTGAACTACGACGGCGTCGAAAAGCACCGCACCACAATCGGTTCCCACGTCCGCACCGGCTCGGACACCATGTTCATCGCGCCGGTGACCGTCGGTGACGGCGCCTATTCCGGTGCGGGTACTGTAATCAAGGACGACGTTCCCCCCGGGGCGTTGGCGGTCAGCGGTGGCCGGCAGCGGAACATCGAGGGGTGGGTCCAGCGGAAGCGTCCGGGCACCCCGGCGGCGGAGGCGGCGGAGGCCGCGAACGGAGCCGAAGGGGCCGCCGGCGCGGCCACCCAGCCGAAGGATGACGAGGAAGGCAAGGCCACCGAATGACCGGCCAGTGGATTGACAACAAGAAGAACCTGATGCTGTTCTCCGGGCGCGCGCACCCGGAGCTCGGCGAGGCGGTGGCCCGGGAGCTCGGCCACAACGTCGCCCCGATGACCGCCCGCGACTTCGCGAACGGCGAAATCTTCGTCCGCTTCGAGGAATCCGTCCGCGGCTGCGACGCCTTCGTCATCCAGGCCCATCCAGCGCCGCTGAACAAGTGGCTGATGGAACAGCTCATCATGATCGACGCCCTGAAGCGCGGCTCCGCCAAGCGCATCACCGCGATCCTGCCGTTCTTCCCCTACGCCCGCCAGGACAAGAAGCACCGCGGCCGCGAGCCGATTTCCGCCCGCCTGGTCGCGGACCTGCTGAAGGCAGCCGGCGCCGACCGCATCGTGTCGGTTGACCTGCACACCGACCAGATCCAGGGCTTCTTCGACGGCCCGGTCGACCACATGCACGCCATGCCGATCCTGGCGGGCTACATCAAGGAAAATTACTCGATGGAGAACGTGTGCGTGGTGTCCCCGGACGCCGGCCGCGTGAAGGTCTCGGAGAAGTGGGCGAACACCCTCGGCGACGTGCCGCTGGCGTTCATCCACAAGACCCGTTCCGTCGAGGTGGCCAACGAGGTCGTCGCCAACCGCGTCGTCGGTGACGTCGACGGCCGCGTCTGCCTGCTCATCGACGACATGATCGACACCGGCGGCACCATCGCCGGCGCCGTGAAGGTGCTGCGCGAGGCCGGCGCGAAGGACGTCATCATCGCCACCACGCACGGCGTGTTCTCCGGCCCGGCCGCCGAGCGCCTGTCTCGGTGCGGCGCCCGCGAGGTCATCACCACGGACACCCTGCCGCAGAGCACCGAGGGCTGGGACAACCTGACCGTCCTGCCGATTGCGCCGCTGCTGGCGAAGACGATCCACGAGATCTTCGAGAACGGTTCCGTCACCACCCTCTTCGAGGGCCAGGCGTAGCCTCCCCGGGGGTTCCTCCCCCGCTTGCCGACGTCCCGGCCACCGCACCCCGCGGCGGCCGGGACGTCGTTTCACTTCCCGTCCAACCATCAATCCCGGAGGATCATGACCACCGAATCGCCCGTTTTCCGCGTCGCCACCGAAGCGGATCGCGAGGTGATCCGGCGGCTCCACGCCCTCACCGAGTTGTGGCCCGACGGCGAGGGCGAGTTGAGCGACGAGTTCATGGAGGACGACGTCCGCTACGTCGACCAGTGGTCCCCGGAGCGCGACGGCGCCCTCATCGTCGAGATCGACGGCGCCAACGAGCGCGCCTACCGTTCCTACCTCGCCGTCGGCTTCGAATTCGTTGCCGCCATCCCCGAAACCGAGGCCGCCGGCTACCGCACCATGCTGTACCGCTTCTAGCCCCCGCGCCGGACGACCGCCACGCCCCGCCATGCGCGGGAGGGCCCGGGCCCCGACCCGTCGGCAAGCAACCGGCGACCCGCGCGATTTCGCGCCCGCGCACCCGTCCGGTACCATTTCACGAGTTATGTCTCGGCGAGGGTGGCCGGAAGACGCGGACGCGAACACGACCGCGGCGAAGGCCCCGTTATCGACGCGACGCATGCACCCCGGCACCACGCCCCACGCACCGCGGCCACCGCACCCGCTGGCCCCGACCAAGCGTGACGACGGTCCCCCGGGCACGCGTGCCAAGTGATCGACTCCCGAACCCCACGATTTCAAGGAGTCAGACAAATGGCCAAGGCCAACATCATCAAGCTGGAAGCCCGCGAGCGCACCGAGTTCGGCAAGGGCGCCTCCCGCCGCGCCCGCGTCGCCGGCGACATCCCCGCCGTCATCTACGGCTCGGCCCTCGACCAGCCGCGCCACATCCTGCTGAACTCGATCGCCTTCCACGGCGTCGTCCGCAACCACGGCGTCAACGCCGTCATGGACATGGACATCGAGGGTGACCCGCAGCTCACCATGATCAAGGCCCTCGACCAGAACCCGCTGACCCTGAACATCGACCACGTCGACCTCCTCGCCATCCGCCGCGACGAGAAGGTCGAGGTCGAGATTCCGGTCATCTCCGAGGGCGAGCTGGCCCCGGGCGAGACCCTGCTCATGCAGGACGCCGACACCATCCTGGTCCTGGCCCCGGTGCTGGAGATCCCGGAAGAGATCGTCGTCTCCGTCGAGGGCGCCGAGCTGGGCCACCAGGTCACCGCCGCCGACATCCAGCTGCCGTCCGGCCTCGAGCTGGCCGATGACCCGGAGCTGCTGGTCTTCAACGTCGTCGTCGCCGAGGAGGAAGAGGAGCCGGAGGAGGACGCCGACGCCGAGGGCGCCGAGGTCCCGGCCACCGAAGAGGGCGCGACCGCCGAGGGCGCCGACGAGGAGTAAATCCCCGTCCCGCGGTCCGCGACCCGCGCACCGCGCCGGGGTTTCCCGGCTCGCCCCGGGGGAGTTCCCGGTTCACGCCGGGGTTTTCCCGACTCGCGGACCCTTTCCCGGCCGCGGCCCCCACCGATTTGTTTCGGTGGGGGCCGCGGTCTTTGCGTTGGGCGGGTGCTTTTGCGTTGGCCGCGATCTTTGCGTGGCGTTCGTTGCGTGCACGCCTTCGCGTTGCGTATGCGTTTGGCGTTTCCAGGTGCTTTCCGACGTCTGCCGCACCGCGTCCTCCCCCGCCAGGACAGCGCCCGCCAGGACAGAGCCCTCCAGGACAGAGCCCTCCAGGTGAGCCCGGTCAAGTCACACCAGCCCCAAACCATCCGGGATGCGTTGATTTTGAAGAAATCGCCGTTGAGAAGCCGCAGGTGAAACGGTTGCCCCGAACTCGACGACCCTTCGAAATCAACGATCCGCCGCTGGCTTGGGGCTGGTGTGACTTGACTCCCGGGTCCTCGCCGCAATCGGGCATATGAGAAGATGACGGGCATGTTCGGTCGTTCCCGCACCCCCTCCGCCCGCGCCAAGGCACCCGCCGCGTCGCCCACTGCGTCGTCCGCGGGGGCGCCGCCGATTCTCGTCGTCGGCCTCGGCAACCCGGGCCCGAAGTACGAGGACACCCGGCACAACGTGGGCAAGATGGTCCTCGATGAACTCGCCGGCCGCACGCTGCCGATGCCGTCGACGTTCTCGGCGCACAAGCGATCCAACGCGGAGATCGTCCAGACCCGCTGGACCTTCGGCGCGGGCCCCGATGCGACCGAGCGGCAGGTCATCCTGGCCAAGCCGCGCACCTACATGAACGTCTCCGGTGGCCCGATCGCCGCGCTGGCGAAGTTCTTCAATGTCGAGCCGACGGACGTCATCGTCGTCCACGACGAACTGGACCTTGACCCGGGCACCGTCCGGCTCAAGCGCGGCGGCGGCGAGGGCGGCCACAACGGCCTGCGCTCCACGTCGAAGTCGCTGGGCACCAAGGATTACCTGCGGGTGCGCGTCGGCATCGGCCGCCCGCCGGGCCGCCAGGACCCCGCCGACTTCGTGCTGCGCCCCTTCTCCACCACCGAGCGCAAGGAACTGCCGTTCCTGCTCCAGGACGCCGCCGACGCCGTCGAGCTCCTCGCCCGCCACGGCCTCGAAACCGCGCAGAACCAGGTGCACCAGAAGTAGCCGCCACTCCCCCGACGCAGCCCCGGACCAACCCCGTCCGGGGCTGTTTCGATGAGAGTCCGTTCATGTTCGGGTCATGTTCGTTTCATAACCCTTGACCAGGGCTTTTAACGAACATGAGTGCTTTCCGACGGCCATTGTGGCTCCATTTCTCCCCTGCTTCACTGGGCATTGCCACCCCAGGAAAGCACTGAACCGCAGCGCCGCACCGCTGCAAAGGAGAACACCATGGACACCACCGGATTCCTCGCCGGCATTCTCGCCGCCGTCACCGCCTTCTTCGGCGGCGGCGCAGCCGACGAGCCCACCCCCGACACCCCGCCCACCCCGCCCGCCGTTGTCGCAGGCGTCGACCGCGACGACCGCGGCGACCGCATCGATGATGACCGGGACGACCGTGACGGCCGTTTCGACGACGACCGGGATGACCGGTTCGACGATGACTGGGACGACCGGGACGACCGGTTCGACGATGACGAGTGGGACGATGACGACGACTGGGACGACCGGTTCGACGATGACGAGTGGGACGATGACGACGACTGGGACGACGACGATGACGACGACCGCTGGGACGACTGACCCGTCGCCCGGGGGCCGCACCGGCCCGTCGTAAAGCAACGACCCAACCCGCCCCAACCGGGACAACCCGCCCCAACCCGACCCAACCGGGACAACGCAAAATGACCGCGATTCGGCGCACGAATCGCGGTCATTTCGCGTGGTAAAAACGCGTCTCCGGGTCACGGGAAACGCCGGGAAAACCGGAGGGCCGCCGTCGGCAAGCGACGGCGGCCCCCAAGGCGGTGAAGGCTACATCTGCTCCAGGTGCTTGCGCTTCGGGCGGACGCGCGGGCGGCCGCCCACGATCTGCTCGGCCACGCGGACGACCTGGTTCGAGTAACCGAACTCGTTGTCGTACCAGACGTACAGCACCAGGTGCTTGCCCTGGGCGATGGTGGCCAGGCCATCGACGATGCCGGCGTGCGTGGTGCCGACGAAGTCGGTGGACACGACCTCCGGGGAATGGATGTAGTCGATCTGCTGGCGCAGCACCGAACGCAGCGACACGTCGCGCAGGTATTCGTTGACCTCCTCGCGGGTGACCTCGGTCTCCAGCGTCAGGTTCAGCACGGCCATCGACACGTCCGGGGTGGGCACGCGGATGGCGTTGCCGGTCAGCTTGCCCTCGAACTCCGGCAGCGCCTTCGACACGGCCTTCGCGGCACCGGTCTCGGTGAGCACCATGTTCAGGGTCGCGGCGCGGCCACGGCGGGTGCCCTTGTGGAAGTTGTCGATGAGGTTCTGGTCGTTGGTGAACGAGTGGACCGTCTCGACGTGGCCGAACTCGACGCCCCACTTGTCGTTGACGACCTTCAGCACCGGGGTGATGCCGTTGGTGGTGCAGGACGCGGCGGACAGGATGTTCTCCTCCGGGGAGATGTCCTTGTGGTTGATGCCGTACACGATGTTCGGCACGTCGCCCTTGCCCGGCGCGGTCAGCAGGACCTTGGACACGCCCTTCGACTTCAGGTGCTGGCCCAGGCCCTCACGGTCGCGCCAGCGGCCGGTGTTGTCGATGACGATCGCGTCGTTGATGTCGTACGCGGTGTAGTCGACGGTCGCCGGGTCGGAGGAGTAAATCACCTGGATCGGCGTGCCATTGGCCCAGATGATGTTGTTCTCCTTGTCGATGGAGATGGTGCCGTCGAAAGCGCCGTGGACGGAGTCGCGGCGCAGAAGCGAGGCGCGCTTCTCCAGGTCGTTGTCGGCGTTCTTGCGGACCACGATGGCGCGCAGGCGGGGGCCGTTGTACATGGCCTCGCGGGCCAGGAGGATGCGGGCCAGCAGGCGGCCGATGCGGCCAAAGCCGTACAAGACGACGTCCGCCTTCGGGGTCTCGTCGGCGTTGCCGATGACGTCGGCGAGCTCGGTCTGCAGGAACTCGCGGAGGTCGCCGCCCTCGGCCTTGAACTTCGTGGCCAGGGAACCCAGGTCGATCGACGCGGTGCCGAGGTCGAGGTCGATCATCTCCTCCACGATGGGCAGGGTCTCCGACAGCGGGAGCTCCTGGGAGGTGATGTGGCGCGCGTAGCGGTGCGACTTGATGATGTCGACCTCGGTCGGGTTGTACAGCAGGCGGCCGAAAATCGACGTGACGACATTGTTGTTGCGTCGCAGCTGGCCGAGCAGCGGAATCATCTTTTCCGCGAGCTCAACCCGCTCGTTCCAGTCGTGGTTGGTGATCGGTGCCGACGTCGCCATGAATCCTCCAGGGGGTCAAAGAAGGGCGTCAAAGTGGGGCAGTGGAATTAATTGGAAAAGGGCGGTCGAATCGGGGCGCAACTGGTCGTTGAGCACACGTTTGTCCGCGAGTCCACTGATCAAATCTACGCATTTCCGGGGGGCGCCGCCGCGCACGGGTGTAGTGGTGCCGCACACGGCGCGATCCCCGGACATGCGGAAGGCCCGCCGGGCGTGCCGACGGGCCGTGCTCACCGCGTGTGCCGGGCGTGCGGCGTGGGTCGTGCGTGCCGACGGGCCGCGCTTGCCGACGGGCCGTTACTGGATGGTCCACTCCGGCGGGACGTCCTTGCCGGACTCCTCGTCGCGGTCGGCGTCCTCCTTGGTCGGCTGGACGATGTCCGCCGCGTGGTGGGAGGGCGCGTAGATGGAGTAGAGGCGCAGCGGCTCGTCACCGGTGTTGATGACGTTGTGCCACACGCCGGCGGGCACGAGCACCGCCCAGCCGTCGCTGACTTCCTTCTCGAAGTCGACCTCGTCCTTGGAGGGGCCCATCTTGCAGACGCCCTTGCCGGCGTCGATGCGCAGGAACTGGTCGTTCTTGTTGTGGACCTCGTGGCCGATGTCGTCGCCCGGTTCGATGCTCATGAGGGTGACCTGGAGGTGCTTGCCGGTCCAGACCACGTCGCGGTAGTTGGGGTTCTCGCGGGTCTCGGTCTCGATGTCGAAGGCGTTCGGCTTCGGGCCAATGTCCTTGATGCTCATTGTTTTCCCTTCCCTGGGGCTCGCGATCACGTTCCCTTCCCATGGTGCCACCGTTCCCGGAATGGGGTGCAGGGAATTCACGGTGGGCTGGGCGTTTGGTGTGCGGGGCGGTGGCGGTGCGTGGGCGGGGGCTGGTCGTCGGCACGCGGGGTGCGGGGCACGGCCGCGCTTGCCGACGCGCCCCCGGATTCCCGGTTAGCATTCCGGGGTATGGGCCAGAAGAAGCGTTCCGACGCCGCCGTCATTCCCGCCACCGACCCCGTGACCGAGACCGACTCCGCGACCGATTCCCGTTTCATTCCCGCCGGCGACGCTGACGTCGTCGCCCATTTCACCGAGGGCGAGTACACCGCGGCGCAGCTGCCGCAGGCCCTCGACGAGTACGAGGGCACCGGCTTCGACCGGGTGCTCACCGACGCCATGACCCTCCGCGGCACGCTGCACCAGGCGGGCTGGATGTTCGACACGTCCGTCGGCGACGGTGACTTCGCGGTGTTCACCACCGCCCGCACCGTCGATGGCGCGCCTTCGCTGAGCATGGGCGTGGACTGGCCGACGAACCCCATCACCGGCCTGCCGCGCGCCCGCTACGACATCGAGGTGTCCGCGCCGCTGACCCCCGCCAAGGTGGGTGCCGGCGAGGACGCCGAGGAGCTTGACGACGAGCCCCGTTCGGCGCACACCGCCGTCCGTTTCACGTCCGTGGCCGAATTCGTCCCCCACGCGTCCGCGGTGAAGGACCGCAATCCGGACGCCTGGCCGGAGGAGCTGCAGGGCCGCCGCTTCGATCCGGACGAGGAGCTCGACGCGTTCCTCGCCGCCGCCGACGCGGAGGCGTAGCCGGGGCCGACGCGACGGCCTAGCCCGGGGCAGCCCGGAGCGGCCCGGCTGTGTGGCCCGGCTGCGTGGCCGGGCGGGGTCCGGGCCGGTCGGTGGGTGCCGCTATCCTGTACCGGCACCCACCGGCACCCGTTGAAAGGACCCCATGAGCACCATCGCCGAGGAATCCGCGCGTCGCCGCACGTTCGCGGTCATCGCGCACCCGGACGCCGGTAAGTCGACCCTGACGGAGGCGCTGGCGCTCCACGCGCACGTGATTTCCGAGGCCGGCGCCACCCACGGCAAGGCGGGCCGCAAGGCCACCGTCTCCGACTGGATGGACATGGAGAAGGACCGCGGCATCTCCATCGCGTCCTCGGCGCTGCAGTTCGAGTACCAGCCGGAGGGCCACGACGGCGAGCCGTACATGATCAACCTGGTGGATACGCCGGGTCACGCTGACTTCTCGGAGGACACCTACCGCGTGCTCACGGCGGTCGACGCCGCGGTGATGCTGGTCGACGGCGCGAAGGGCCTCGAGCCGCAGACGCTGAAGCTGTTCCGCGTGTGCAAGTCCAACGGCATCCCGATTGTCACGGTCATCAACAAGTGGGACCGCCCGGGCCGTTCGGCGCTGGAGCTGATGGACGAGATCGTCACCGAGATCGGCCTGCAGCCGACGCCGCTGTACTGGCCGGTGGGCGAGGCCGGTGATTTCCGCGGCCTGATGCTGCGCGGCGAGGATGGCGAGCCGCAGCAGTTCGTCCGTTTCGAGCGCACCGCCGGCGGTTCGACCCTGGCCGAGGAGACGTTCCTCGATCCGGACGCCGCCGCCGAGGAGCAGGGCGACGCGTGGGAGACCGCGGCCGAGGAGTCGGAGCTTCTGTCCGCCGATGGCGCCGACCACGACCAGGAGATGTACCTGGCCGGCGACACGTCGCCCGTGATCTTCGCGTCCGCGATGCTCAACTGGGGCGTCCACCAGATCCTGGACACCCTCTGCGAACTCGCCCCGGCGCCCGCCGCCCGCGAGTCCGATCCGGTGGCCATCGAGCAGTCGCAGGCCGCCATCGACGAGATCCGCGAGCCCACGGACGACTTCTCCGGCGTGGTGTTCAAGGTCCAGGCGGGCATGGACGCCCACCACCGCGACAAGCTGGCGTTCATGCGCATCGTGTCCGGCGCCTTCGACCGCGGCATGCAGGTGACGCACGCGCAGTCCGGCCGGTCGTTCTCCACGAAGTACGCGCTGACCGTGTTCGGCCGCACCCGTTCGACGGTGGAGACGGCGTTCCCGGGCGACATCGTCGGCCTGGTCAACGCGGGCTCCCTCGCCCCCGGCGACACCATCTACGAGGGCCGCAAGGTCCAGTTCAAGCCGATGCCGCAGTTCGCCCCGGAGCACTTCCGGGTGCTGCGGGCCAAGAGCCTGGGCAAGTACAAGCAGTTCCGCAAGGCCATCGAGCAGCTCGACGCCGAGGGCGTGGTGCAGATCCTGCGCAACGATGCCCGCGGCGACGCGAACCCGGTGATGGCGGCCGTCGGCCCGATGCAGTTCGAGGTCATGCAGGCGCGGATGGAGGTCGAGTACAACGTGGAAACGGTGGCCGAGCCCATCCCCTACTCCGTCGCGCGCCGCACCGACGAGGCGACCGTGCCGGAGCTGTCGAAGCAGCGTGGCGTGGAAATCTTCACGCGTTCCGACGGCGCGTTGATCGCCCTCTTCGGCGACAAGTGGCGCCTGCAGTTCATCGAGAAGGAGCACCCGGAGTTCACGCTGGAGACGCTCGTCGCCGACTAGGTTCGGCGCGACGCCCGGCGCCTGCGCCTCCGGTCGATCATCCCGTCGACGCCGTCTCCGAACGGGAGCAGCACCAGGGCCACGACCAGTACGGCGATGAAGCAGATGGCCCAGGCGAGCCCCAGGATCGGATAGATGAGGAGCACCGCCCACATCAGGTAGGTCAGCGACGTATCCAGGCCCTCCATCGCCACGACGAAACCCCAGCCGATGCCGACCCACAGCAGCGCCCACAACGGGTGGAACCGCACCCTCTCATTCGCCGCGTAGGCCGCGGCATCGACCGCCCGCCGCCACACCGACTCGCGCGGCTTTCCCTCCCGCCGCACCCCTTGCGCCGGTTCTGCAGTCGCGTACGGATCGTTCACGTACGGACCGTCCGCGTGCGACCTGTTTGCGTACGGGCCGTTCGCGTACGGACCGTTCGCGCGCGGATGGTTTCGGCGCCGGATCATGCGCCGAACCGCTCCCCCAGGTGCGAGCCCAGGAGCCTCGAGCACTCGGCGACGCCGGCCGCCCACAGCTTCCCGGCGGACTCGTCGGCGGGGTCGGACACCAGCTTCACCAACTCCACCGGCACGCCGAAACGCCGCGCGACCCACGCGATGGCGTAGCCCTCCATGTCGACGAGGTCGCCGACCTCCGCCAACTGCGCCCGGGTCACGGAATCCTCGACGAACACGTCGCCGGTGGCGAGGACGAGCGCGGGGTCGTCGGAAAGCGGGCCGTCGGAAAGCGCGGCGCCGGCACGAGCGGGCGGCGCGAGGAGATCAATCGGCGGGTAGGCGTCGGCGCCCGTGAGGCGGCGCACCGCGGAGTGGGAGAAGTCGTGCAGGCGCACCTGGCGGATGCGGTGCACGCCGGTGAGGGGACCGCCGTCGGCGCCCTTGTCGCGCAGCGCGCCGGCGGTACCGACGTTGAGGATGCTCGTCGGCAACGGGCCCCGGGCCAGCGTCTCCGCCAACGCGCCGGTGGCGTTGATCCGGCCGATGCCGGTGAGCAGGACGGGCACGTCGACGCCGAGGTGCTCGGCCTCCTCACGCGTGGCGACGACCAACAGCGGCGCCTCCGGATCGACGGGCGCCAACAACCGCGGGGTGGTGATCATGCGACCAGGGTAACCGCGGACGGCGCCGTCGGGAGGAACGGTGAAGACCATTGACCGTCCCACTGACCGGCCGGTGACCGGCGATTGACCGGCCGGTGCCTGGCCAGTCCCTGGCCGGTGACCGGCCATTGACTACCCGCCGGAATGGTCGTACTTTTGGAAAGGAACCATTCAAGTGGCGGGCGTCACATTTTCCGCGGACATGGTCCGGGGATTCGGCGGCCGCACGGCCAAAGGAGAACCATGACCACCTACGCGCATCCCGGAACCGACGGCGCCAAGATGAGCTTCAAGCAGCGGTACGGCAACTGGATCGGCGGGGGCTTCCAGGACCCCGTCGACGGCAAGTACTTCGAAGTGGTCACTCCCGTCACCGGCGAGGTGTTCACCGAGGTCGCGCGCTCCAACGAGAAGGACGTGGAGAAGGCCCTCGACGCCGCCCACGCCGCCGCCCCGGCCTGGGGCGCGACCCCTCCGGCGGAGCGCGCGAAGGTGCTGAACAAGATCGCCGACCGCATGGAGGAGCACCTCGAGGAAATCGCCGTCGCCGAGACTTGGGACAACGGCAAGCCCATCCGCGAGTGCCTGGCCGCCGACATCCCGCTGGCCATCGACCACTTCCGCTACTTCGCGGCCGCCGCCCGCACACAGGAGGGGCGCCTGTCGCAGATTGAGGAAGACCTGGTCGCGTACCACTTCAACGAACCACTCGGCGTGGTCGGCCAGATCATCCCGTGGAACTTCCCCATCCTCATGGCGACCTGGAAGCTCGCCCCGGCGCTGGCCGCGGGCAACTGCGTGGTGCTCAAGCCCGCCGAGCAGACGCCGGCGTCGATTCTCCATCTGATCAGCATCATCGGGGATCTGCTTCCCGACGGCGTGATCAACATCGTCAACGGTTTCGGCGAGGAGGCCGGCGCCGCGCTGTCGGGCTCGGACCGCATCGCGAAGGTCGCCTTCACCGGCGAGACCACGACCGGCTCGATCATCATGAAGGCCGCCGCCGACAACCTCGTGCCGGTGACGCTGGAGCTCGGCGGCAAGTCGCCGAACATCTTCTTCGACGACATCATGGACGCCGAGGACTCCTTCCGCGACAAGGCCGTCGAGGGCTTCGCCATGTTCGCCCTCAACCAGGGCGAGGTCTGCACCTGCCCGTCGCGCGCCCTCGTCCACGAGTCCATCGCCGACGATTTCGTGCAGCTGGGCATCGAGCGCGTGAAGTCCATCCGCCGCGGCGACCCGCTGGACACCGACACGATGGTCGGTGCGCAGGCGTCGCAGGAGCAGATGGACAAGATCCTCAAGTACATCGAAATCGGCAAGACCGAGGGCGCGAAGCTGGAGCTCGGCGGCGGCAAGGCGGAGCTCGACGGCGCACTGTCCGGCGGCTACTACATCGAGCCGACCATCTTCTCCGGCGTCAACGAGATGCGCCTGTTCCAGGAGGAGATCTTCGGCCCGGTGCTCGGCGTGACCACGTTCTCCTCCCTCGATGAGGCCGTGAAGATCGCCAACGACACCATGTTCGGCCTCGGCGCCGGCGTGTGGTCGCGGTCGAACAACAACATCTACAAGGCGGGCCGAGCCATCCAGGCCGGCCGCGTGTGGTGCAACGCGTACCACGTGTACCCGGCGCACGCGGCGTTCGGCGGTTACAAGAAGTCCGGCATCGGCCGCGAGAACCACCTGATGATGCTGTCGCACTACCAGCAGACCAAGAACCTCCTGGTCAGCTACGCCACGGATCCGACGGGCCTGTTCTAGGGATTTTCGGGCGGGCCACGCGGCCGCTCCCCGTCGCCACGCGGCACCGCCCCCGTCGCCACGCGGCACCGCCCCCGCGTGACGTGCGCGTCGTT
>DUOR01000137.1 GCA_012838715.1 Actinomycetales bacterium | reverse complement strand
GCACCGATTCAGTGCAGGTCGCGGGGTTTCTTCGATTCGCGGGGCCCGGCCCGTCGGAAAGCGGCGTTCCGGGGCCCGGCCCGTCGGGAAGCTACAGCCCGGGGCCCGGCCCGTCGGAAAGCTACTCCTGCTCGGGCAGGGCCGGGGCGATGCCGGTCTTCTCGTAGTCGGCCAGGATGTCGATGCGGCGCTGGTGGCGCTCCTCGTTGCTCCACGGCTGGGAGATGAAGGCGTCGACGATGGCCAGCGCCTCCTCCTCGGAGTGCATGCGGCCACCGAGGCCGATGAGCTGGGCGTTGTTGTGCTCGCGGGCGAGCTTGGCGGTCTCGACGGACCAGGCCAGGGCGCAACGGGCGCCCTTGACCTTGTTGGCGGCGATCTGCTCGCCGTTGCCGGAGCCACCGAGCACGATGCCGAGGGAACCCGGGTCGTTGACGGTGCGGGAGGCGGCCTCGATGCAGAAGGCCGGGTAGTCGTCGGCGGCGTCGTACACGTGGGCGCCGCAGTCGACGACCTCGTGGCCCGCCTTTTCCAGGTGGTCCTTGATCAGGTTCTTCATCTCGAAGCCGGCGTGGTCCGCGCCAAGGTAAATACGCATGCCGACGATTCTAGCGGGGCGCGGGTGGCCTGCGGCATCCGCTTGTTCATTCGAGATGAAAATAACTGCAATCGGGTGGGTGTGCGACTCTCCAATTGCTGCACGACCGCAGCTCCGATGGCCCGGGCCGGGCGCGAAACCGTTGGCCCGAAGACCGCCTCGGAAGTTTCGGCTCCCGCCAGATCGAGGCATTCGATTGACATGGGTAGCCCGTGCCTTTAGGAGCGCACCATGAAGTCCACGTCCATGAAGACCTACCTCGCCGCCGGCCTCTCGGTGCTGGCGCTGACGCTCGCCGCCTGCGATGGCGCGGCGGACGCCGACACTACGAACGGGGCCGCCGGTGGTTCCGGTGACGCCGGTCAGGCGGGTCCGGCCGCCATCGGAGACACGGTGAATCTGGGTGACGCCGACGTCACCGCGTCGAATCTCCGCAACGCCGGGGCCGACGTGTTCGGCGACAATCAGGTGTGCGCCGACATCAACGTGGTGAACACCTCGGACGCCGAGACCGTGCCCCTGAACAGCTGGGACTGGGAGCTCACCGACCCGAATGGCGTCATCCTCAGCGCCGAGTTCGGCGGCTCCACCGACTATGACTCGGTGGATCTGGCGCCGGGCGGCAGCAAGGCCGGCACCATCTGCTTCAAGTCGAACGCCGAGCCGGGCGAGTACACCCTCACGTTCGAGGAGACGTTCAGCTTCACGTCCGAGCCGACGGAGTGGAAGGCGTCGCTGTAGCGTCGCCGTAGTTTTCCCCGCCGCCCGCTTGCCGACGGCGCCCCCGCGGCGCACCGGCCCAACCCCGGTTTCCCCGCCGCCCGCTTGCCGACGGTGGCCCAGCGGCGCACCGGCCCAACCCCGGTTTCCCCGCCGCCCCACGACAATGGGGGCGGTCGGGGAAATTGCGGCGTTACCGGGGACGTTGGCGGGCGTAAGTTGGATCGGGAGCGCGTTCATCCGCGGTTTCCGCGGGTGGCCCCGCCCCCGCTTCACCCGTTCCCTTCAGATTCCCCGCCAGTTCGCCTTCAGTTTCAAGGAAGCCCCGTGCATCGGCCCCCAGCAGTCCGCACCGTCCGCCACGACATCAACCAGAAGCCGTTCATCGTGATTTGGGAGGTGACGCGGGCGTGCGGCCTGGTGTGCAAGCACTGTCGGGCGGATGCCCAGCATGAGCCGCACCCGGATCAGTTGAGCACCGAGGAGGGCAAGCGCCTGCTCGATGCGTTGTCGTCGTACGAGAAGCCGCTGCCGCTGGTGGTGTTCACCGGCGGGGACCCCTTCGAGCGCGCGGACCTCGAGGAGCTCACCGAGTACGGCACCGCGAAGGGCCTGAACGTTTCGCTGTCGCCGTCGGTGACCCCGAAGCTGACGCCGGAGCGCATCCGGTCGTTGCGCGAGGCCGGCGGCAAGGCGATGTCGATGTCCCTCGACGGCGCGACGGCCGCCACCCATGACGCCTTCCGCGGTTTCTCCGGCACGTTCGAGAAGACCGTGGAGATGGCGCCCGTCATCAACGAGGCCGGTTACCGCCTGCAGATCAACTCCACCCTGACCCGCGACAACATCGGCGAGGCCCCGGCCCTGCTGAATAAGGTCATCGAGATGGGCGCGAAGATGTGGTACGTCTTCTTCCTCGTGCCCACCGGCCGCGGCGCGGCGCTGAATTGCCTGTCGCCGGAGGAGCGCGAGGACGTCCTCAATTGGCTGGTCGACATTTCCGATCGCATCGCCATCAAGACCACCGAGGCCCCGCAGTATCGCCGCGTTGTTCTCCAGCGTCGGGAAGCGGAGGAAAAGGGTGCGCCGAAGTACGAGGGTGGCGAGCTTTACGACGAATTGACGCGGCAAACCACCGAACTCCTCGGCGAGCATCCGGCGAAGCCCCGTCCGCCGCGCTCCCCGATGGCGGTGAACTCGGGTTCCGGTTTCGCGTTCATCGACCACGTCGGCGACGTGTACCCGAACGGCTTCCTGCCGCTGCATTGCGGCAACGTGAAGGAGACGCCGTTCCCGGAGATTTACTCCGAGTCGCCGGTGTTCAAGGAGCTGCGCGATCCCGACAATTGGCACGGCAAATGCAGCGTGTGCGAGTACCACAACGTGTGCGGCGGTTCGCGATCGACGGCGTTCGCGCTGACCGGCGACTACCGCGCGTCCGACCCGACCTGCGTGTACATCCCGCCGGCGTGGCACCCGACCCCGGAGGAGGCGGCCGAGGAAGCCGCCGTCGCGGCGACCTTGGCGAGCAACGGCAGGCAGGCCCCGGCGCTGACGCTCACCGTCGCCGACGGCTCGAAGGGGATGTAGCGGCAACCGGCGCGGCGGCTACTTCTCGAAGCGCCACCGCCCCCCTGCCGATTCATCGACGAGGACCAGCGTGCCGCCGTCAGGCTGCTCGATGACCCTTTCGCCGGCGAGGGCGCGGCCCATGTTTTCCTGCGCACCCGAGTCGTCCGGGCATGCCATTCGCGTCGCCCCGAGCGACGCGAACTCGATGATGGTGGGTTCACCTGCGGTGATGGCGACTTCGCCGAAAATCCGGTTGCACGAGTCGGTTCCCGTGAGCTGACCGTCGTCGATGCGGAAGCTCGCGTTCCGATCGGATTCCAGATACCAATCCACGCCGGAAATCTCCGCGACCGAAACGGGCTCCGGGCCCCGGCACGATGCCAGTGCCGCGGCAGATAGGACCGCGAGGCCCACGAAGATTGCCCGAACCGCCACCACCCGAAGCTTCATGGCCCCAGCATAAGCGGGCCCGGTCCGCGGTCACCGACTCTCGCGGCAGTCGCCCGTCTTTGTGCCCGGGCCAGACTCGCGGCAACCAGCGACCGCGACCACCCCTCAAACCTGCAGCAGCCGCCGACCGCGACCGCGCGCCAAACCCGCGGCAGCCGCCGACCGCGACCGCGACCCAAACCTAAAACTCGGGATCAATAACTCGGGATCAATACTGATCCCGAGTTTTACGAGGTCGGATTGGACTGATCCCGAGTTATTGATCCCGAGTTAAGGAAGGGCACGCACTGATCCCGAGCTATTGATCCCGAGTTAAGGACGAGCGCGGGGTGCTCAGGCTCCGGGGACCGCAACCTACGCGCAGGTTCGTAGTCGAGGTCCCAGGTTCAGACTCCGAGCCGCCTCCCGGTATGAACGCCGACGGGTTCCGGGTTCCTATCGAACGCGCCCGCCATCGGTCAGCGGCCTCCGGCGGACGGGTGCGGGTCACCGGACGGCCTCGGCCACCCACCTCGGGCAGCGCCCCGGGCCCCGGAACTCACTCGTTGACGCGGACGCGGTCCCGGTACTCCGGGTTCTTCCGGATGAACCGGCGCACGGCGGGGCACGTCGCCACGATCTCGTCGCCCGCGATGATGGCCTGGTCGAGGGCCTCCTTGATCAGGATCTTCGACAGGCCCTGGCCCTCGAACGCGCCCTCAATCTCGGTGTGGGTGAAATCGCGCATGCCGGTGAACTTCTCGTAGTACGCGAAGCCCGCGTACTCCTCGTCGACGACGAGGGCGAAGCGGTTGTTCTCCAGCTCGTCGCGGACCTCGATTTCGCGATCCCCCGGGATGGCGCGGTTGTCGTCGCGCACCGGGGTCTCGTTCTCGTCGCGGTCGCGATCGCCATTTGCGGCGGGGTCGTTGGTGCGGTTGTCGTCGGTCATGTCGTTCACGTCCTCGGGATGGTTGGAGGGGCGTCGTCGGAAAGCGGAAAAGTGGTGCCCGGGAACGGGGATGGGCGCCGATCCGGGGAACGGAGAGCCGGAAGCACGCCGCCCGGAAGCGCCGCCCGAAACGCCGGGTCGAAACGCCGGCGCCGAACCCCTAGTCGAACTCGGGCTTTTCGGTGCGGGTGCGCTTGAGCTCGAAGAAGTGGGGGAAGCCGGCGAGGGCGATGGCGCCGTCGAAGATGCGGCCGGCCTCTTCGCCGCGGGGGATGCGGGTCATCACGGGGCCGAAAAAGGCGGTGTCGCCGAGCTTGACGACGGGCGTGCCCACGTCGTCGCCGACCGCCTCCATCGCGGCGTTGTGGGATTCGCGCATCTTGGCGTCGTAGGTTTCGGAGTGGGCGGCGTCGAAACGCTCGGCGGGCAGGCCGACGGCGGCGAGGGACTCGCGGATGATGTCGTCGTAACCGCCGTCGGTGTTCTTGCCGCCTTCGCCGCCGTTGTGGATGCGGGTGCCCATCTCGGTGTACAGCTCGCCGACCTTGTCGTCGCCGTCCTCGATGGACACCGCGGTGAAGACGCGGGCGGGGCCCCAGTTGGCGTCCATCATCTTGCGGTAGTCCTCGGGCAGTTCGTCGCGGCCCTCGTTGAGGACGGACAGGCTCATGGGGCGCCAGACGACGTCGATGTCGCGGACCTGCTCGACCTCCTTGATCCAGCGGGAGGTGACCCAGGCGAAGGGGCAGGAAACGTCGAACCAGAAGGTGACGGTTTGACGGGCGGCGTTGGCGGTCATGGTGGGGTCCTTTCGCGGTTGCGGGAGCGCTGTCCCGCGTTTTTCGTGTGACCGCCAGGGTAGACGAAAATTATTGTTGATGCATCATCTTTCCGGTGGGGGGTCGCCGTCCCTTCCGGCCGCCACCCGTCCGCCGCTTTCCGACGCCGCCCTTCCGCCACCCGTCCGCCGCTAGGCCTTCTTCCCCCGAATGGCCCGCGCGGTCTCCTCGAGGAACGAGGCCCAGGAACCGTTCCGGACGTCCGACACCCCGATTTCGTGGTCCATGAAGCGGACTTCGCCGGTGCGGGCGTCGACGACGATGGAGTTGCCGCCGCCGTCGGCGGTCATCGACACGAGGTTCGGGGTCCACCAGGAGTCGCCCCAGTCCTCGGTGTCGTAGAGGCCCTTCCAGATTTCCCATTCGGCGATGATTTCGTCGCAGCTGAGCAGCCAGCCGTTGAACGGGGGTTCTTCTTCGTCGAAGGCGTCCCACATCGCGGATTCGGTGATGCCGTTGTGCAGGCGCAGTGATTGCGCGACGTCGGTGGGCAGCGTGGCGCCGATGCGCTGTTCCACCCGGGCGATGTCCTCGTCGGTGGCCGGCGGGTTCGCGGCGACGGCGGCGGCGATGTTGTCCCAGGATTCCTTGACGCTCATGTGCTCGGTCATGGCCCGATTACACCCCGCGCCGCGTGGCCGGGCCACCGTTCGCCGCCGCGCCGCTCCCCCGTTGCTTTCCTTTGCTTTCCCTCGCTTTCCGACGGCACCCGCCTCCCCTCATGCGCGGCCTCCGCCCGCGATGCGGCCCACCGGCCCCATCAGCAGCAACGCGAGAAACGGCGCGGCCGCCAGCGCCACGGCGTGCCATGCGGAGCCGACGCCGGTGGCGACGAACATCGCGAACGCCAACCCGATCGCGTTGACCAGCGAATGCACCCACACCGCGGACGCCAGGATCCCCGTGAGCCAGAATGCCGTGGCCGTCCCGAGGCCGAGGCACACGAAGAACACGTTCTGCGCCACCGCCGGATTCATGTGCAGCGCGGCGAACACCGCGGCCGACAGGACGGCCGCGAAAAGGAACGGGCGCAGGAACGGGAGCGCGGTGCCGCCCGGCGCGGAGCTGCCCGACGCGGAGCTACTCGACGAAGT
>DUOR01000136.1 GCA_012838715.1 Actinomycetales bacterium | reverse complement strand
GCCTGCGCAGCGTGTCCCCGCCGACGCGCGACGCCGCCACCTCCGCCAGCCGGCCCGCCACGTCGCCGCGGGTGCCCAACGTCTCCCCGCTTTCCGACGCGCCCACCAGCGCCTCGCGGAAAATCCGGCGCCCCAGGATGGCCTCCGCCACCCTGAAGGACATGTCCTCCGGCTTCTCGGCCACGAGCCCACGGCCGGCGTCGGTAAGCTCCCACCGCTTCCGCCCGGCGCGGCGCAGGAACCCCAGGTAGATCGCGGCATTCATGTAGTAGTCGATGTCGCGCGAATCGACCTCCAGCTCCTCCAGGATGACGTCGGCGGTGTCCAGGCCCTCCGCCACATAGCCGACGTGCTCCAGCACCCGGTCCACCCGGTCCGCCTGCGGGAACGGCACCCCGGTCGGCTCAGCTCCCACGGGGACGCGCGCCATGATCTCCGCCAGCCCCTCGACCTCCCAGCCCCGGCCGACCAGCGAGTACCTGCGGTCGCGCACCACCCGCGGCGGCGCGTACCGCCCGGGCTCGTCGAACGCGAACTCGATGAGCCGCAGCTGCGTACCTCCGACGATGAGGTACACCGGCCGCACCGGCTTCACGCACCGGTCGCGCCAATGCCGCCACGGGTAGTACAGCTGCCTCACGACGAAGTTCTCCGCCCCCTCGCGCTTCGCCTCAATGAGCGCGATCGACCCCTCGCCCTCGAATCCGGCGTCGATCTCAATCTGCGCCCGGTCCACCGACACCCGGAAATCGGCGTCGCCGACCACGAAATCGAAGTCCTTCGTGCCCATCCGGCCGGCGATGGTGTGCAGCAGCCACTCCTCCCCGAGGAACTCCCCCAGCGTCCCCGACGCCTGCAGGATGTTTATCGCCGCGGTCTCCGACAGCGACGGGCCGAACGTGACGGTCTCCAGGTCCTGCGGCATCCGCAGCGCCTCGGCCGACGTCTCGTCGACGTCGGGGAACGGCGCGAACATGTCGAACACCCCGATCACGTACTCGCCGCGCCGCGTCGGCAGGATCCCCCAGTTACCGCTTTTGCGCTTGAACGGCTTCGGCAAATCGCCCCGGTGATCGATTTTCGCCATCAACCGCGGCTCCCGGCCCCCCGACGCCGCCTTCAGCTCGTCGGCCGTCACCACCGCCCGGCCGTCCGCCGCGATCCGATCCTCCAGGCCGAGCGCGTCGATCACCCGCGCCCACGCCTCGTCGTTCTTCCGCGGGGCGGCTCCCGTCGCGCTCGCCTTCCCGTTCCCCGAATTGCCCGGCATCCTCGCACCACCAATGTCCCCGGCCCCGCGGAGGGCCGTCAGTAGTTCCGCACCAACACTTCTTCCACCGGCCCGCGCTTGTCGGCCCTCGAGTTGATGGCCCGACTGGCGTGGACGATGTCCACCTCGAACTCGCCTTCGTAAAGACCCAGGATGAACGGCGTCGCCGAGTTCGACAGCAGGAACTTCACGCCCCTCGCATCCAGCGCCCGGCAGGTCTCGTGCAACGCCTCCTGCTCCGCCCGGCCGAAGCCGCCCTGGGCGTAGCCGGTGAAGTTCGACGTCTGGCTCACGACGTCGTACGGCGGATCGAGGTACACGAAGTCCCCCTTTTCCGCCCGGTCGCACGCCTCCGCGAACCCGCCGACCGTCAGCTCGACGTCATGCGCCGCCAAGTACCCGTGCACCGCGCGCAGGCCCTTCTCGTTCACGATGTTCGGGTTCTTGTACCTGCCGAAGGGGACATTGAACTCGCCCCTCGAGTTCACCCGGTGCAGACCGTTGAAACACGTCTTGTTCAGGTACAGCATCCTCGCCGCGCGTTCGACGTCGGAAAGCCCCGCGAAGGACTCCCGCTGCCGATCCCACGCACGGACCTCGTAGAAGTACTCCGCCGAGTTCCGCCGCGCGTGCCCTTCCAGGACCGCGATAAGGCCGTCGACGTCATCGCGGACGACGCGCAGGAGGTTGATGATCCCCTCATTGACGTCATTCGCCTTCGCCACCGCCGGCTGCAGGTCCAGCAGCACGGCCCCGCCGCCGAGGAAGGGCTCGTGGTACACCCCGTACTCGCGCGGAACGCGTGCCCGAATCTCCGGGAGGAGCTGCCGCTTACCTCCGGCCCACTTGATTACCGGGTCCACCAATTAACGCCCGGCTCCCGAGGTCTCGCCGGAGTTTCCCGCGCCCTTGCCCGAGTTCTTGCCCGCCGTCGCCGCGCGGCGCTGGCGCGCGAACTCGCTGAGCGTCACGCCCGCCGCGACCGAGGCGTTCAGGGACTCGACCCACCCGGCCATCGGGATCGACATGATCGTGTCGCAGGTCTCCCGGACCAGGCGGGACAGGCCCTTGCCCTCGGAACCGACGACGACGACCGTCGGGGTCGTGCCGTCGTAGGTGTCCAGCGTGTGGTCGCCGCCGGCGTCGAGGCCGACGACCTGGTAGCCGGCCTTCTGGAACTGCTTCAGAGCGCGCACCATGTTGGTGGCACGCGCCACCGGCAGACGCGCCGCGGTACCGGCCGACGTCCGCCACGCCACACCCGTGATGGCCGCCGAACGGCGCTCGGGAATGACCACGCCGTGGCCACCGAAAGCCGCGGCCGAACGAATCACCGCGCCCAGGTTCCGCGGATCGGTGATGTTGTCCAGGCAGACGATCAGCCCGGGCTCACCGGAGTCGACGACCTTGTGCATCAGTTCCTCGACGTCGAGGTACTTGTACGGCGGGATCTGGAGCCCCAGCCCCTGGTGCATGGAGTTGCCGGTCATGCGGTCGAGTTCGTGCCGCGGGACCTCGCGGATCGGGATGGCCCGCGCGTTGGCGATGCGCACCGCCGTCTCCAGGCGGTCATCGTTGTCCGTGCCCATCGCCACGTACAGCGCCGATCCGGGGACCTTCGCATTCAGGCACTCAACCACGGGGTTGCGGCCGACGACCAGTTCCGTGCCGTCCGACGACTTCTCGTGGCGGCCCTGATCCTTGCGGCGCCGCTCCTTCGCCCGCTGGTGGGCGGCGTGGTACACGCGGTCCTCGGCCTTCGGGGTCGGCCCCTTGCCGCGGAGTCCGCGCCGGTGCCCGCCCGATCCGACGGCACCCTTCTTGTTCGTCTTCCGCACCGCACCCCGGCGCTGGGAGTTACCCGCCATGGTCCTGCCTTTCGCCGTCGGCCCTGTTCGAGCCGGTTGTCGTTTTCTTCGCGTTCATCGGCCGGGAGTCCCGGCGGTCTGGTTCAAATCGTTAATCCGCCAGCGACCACTTCGCGCCGTCGGCGGTGTCGGTCACCTCGATGCCGGCTTCGGTCAGCCGGTCGCGGACCCCGTCCGCGGTGGCCCAGTCCTTTTCCTGCCGCGCCCGCGTACGGGTCTCCAGCTCGTGGTCGACGAGGACGCCGAGCGCATGCATCGCGCGGTCATCGTCGCCGCCGGCCTGCGCCCACTTCTCCGACAGCGGATCAACGCCGAGGACGGCCGCCATTGCGCGCACCTGCCCCGCCTTCTCCACTGCGCCGGGCAGGTCACCGTCGGCAAGCGACTGGTTGCCCGCGCGCACCACATTGTGGATCTCGGCGAGCGCGCGCGGCACCGCCAGGTCCTCGTTCATGGCGTCGGCGAAGGCGTCGGTCCACTCGCCGACCTCGACGCCGCCGGCCTTGTCCGCGACGCGGCGCACGAAGGACTCGATGCGCCGGTAACCCGCCGCGGCCTCCTGCAGCGCCTGCTCCGAGTACTCGAGGACGGAGCGGTAATGCGCGCTGCCCAGGTAGTACCGCAGCTCCACGGGCCGCACCTGCTTCAGGATGTGCGGCACCGACAGAACGTTGCCCAGCGACTTCGACATTTTCTCGCCGGACATCGTCACCCAGTGGTTGTGCATCCAGTAGTTGGCGAAACCGTCCCCCGCCGCATGCGACTGCGCAATCTCGTTCTCGTGGTGCGGGAACTGCAGATCCAGCCCGCCGCAATGGATGTCGAACTCGCCGCCCAGGTAGTACGTGGCCATCGCCGAGCATTCGAGATGCCAGCCGGGACGCCCCTCGCCCCACGGCGTCGGCCAGGCCGGCTCGCCGGGCTTCGCCGACTTCCACAGCGCGAAGTCATGGGGGCCGCGCTTGCCGGGCGAATCCGGCTCACCCTGCTCCATATCCTCCACCCGGTTGCCGGACAGGGAACCGTAATCCCCCTCCTCGGCCTTCGCCCAGGCGGTGACGTCGAAATAGACGTTGCCGTCCACCTCGTACGCGTACCCGTTGTCCATCAGGCGCTGCATGTAGGTGACCATCTGCGTCACGTGGCCGGTCGCGCGCGGCTCCACGCTCGGCGGCATGAGCCCGAGCTGATCGTAGGCCCAGGTGAACTCGCGCTCGTACGTGGAAACCCACTCCCACCAGGGACGACCATGCTCGGCCGCCTTCGTGAGAATCTTGTCGTCGATGTCGGTGACGTTTCGCACGAACGCCACGTCGAGCCCCTGGGCGACGAGCCAGCGACGCAGGATGTCGAACGCAACGCCCGAACGCACGTGACCGATGTGCGGCATCGCCTGCGGCGTCGCGCCACACAGGTAAATCGACGCGTGTCCTTCACGGATGGGCTGGAAGTCGCGGAGCTCGCGGGTGGCGGTGTCGAAGATTCGGAATGTCACGCTCCCGAGCATAGCGGTCGGCCGGATTGGCCCGAACGTTCGAGCACTTGGTGACCTGCGGGATCGCCCGCGCGGCCCCGGCACGTTCATCCCCCGTTTACTTTTGTCCGCGGCTCGCCACGGTGGAGAAGTTGGAACGCGCCTGTTCATGCCCGTCTTCACCCGCTTTCCGACGGACGTTGCCCGGAATCCTTTCCCGAAATGTGAAAATCCCCGCACCATTGAACACCGAATGAACGTTCGATTAATCTATCTTTTGCACGCCGTTTCGGAGGGCCGGAAGGGCTATAGTTCGAGTTGGAACCACAGCTGAACTGCCGCACGGGGGAATCATGGCGACCATCACCCAGGAAACGCGAATCGACCACACCATCGAACTCATCCACAGTGCGACCGCACTTCTGGCGACCATCGCGGAACTCTTCGGGCGCCACGACTTGACCGCCACCGCGGCACTGCAGCTTATGCCGGCGCTGAAAGCGTTCGAGACGGCCCGGCGGAGCCTTGGGGCGATGGATTTGAAGGTGGCGGCGGCGGTCGTGGACGGTGACATGGCCCGCATCCTGGGCACCACCCGCCCCGATGACTATCTGGGCTCCGAGTTCCGGCTGACCAGGACCGAAGCCAAGAATCGCATCGAGTCCACCGCGTTCCTCCGGGAACACCCATCGCTCGCGGGCCGAACCGCGGAGGTCTTCGCTTCCGGGGACATCACGTTCGCCGCCCTTTCCCGGACCCGCTCCGAACTCACCGAGCTCCACGAGGACTGCCCGCGAAGCCCGACGGACCTGGCCGCGGAGATCTTGGACAGGGCCGCCGCATGCGGGCCACATGGGGCGGGCACCCTCGCCGGAAAGCTCGTGCGCGAGGCCAACCGGCCGTTTCCCCGGGACCCGGCGGCGGCGAACAGGAAGCGGCGACTCACCGTCGGCAAGCAGGATCGGGACGGCGGCGCCAAAGTGACCGCCTACCTCGACGCCGCGACCACGGCGCTCCTCGAATCATGGCTGCTGACGCACGGCCTGAAGAAGGGATCGCGCGACGACGGGCGCACGCCCGCACAACGCAACGCCGACGCCCTGGACCTGGCGCTGAGAACCGCGCACGAAGCGAAACCCCGGGTCGCGGGCAAACCGATGTGCACCGTGGTGGTGACGGCCACCGCCGATGACGTGCGAACCGCCACGGGGTTCCCCGGGGCCGGCACCCATCCCACACGCGTGACCGTTCGCTCCGGTGCCGGCGTCGAACTCGGATTGGCGGACATGCTCCGATTGGGGCTCGGCGACGACGCCTATCTCGCCGTCGTGGACCCCGACGCGCCCATCACCGACGCGAAGCTCCGGCTCGGCCGCACCAAACGCTCCGCGACCCTGGACCAGCACATCGCACTGCAACTGCTGGACGGCACCTGCCAGCACCCCGGATGCAACCGGCCGCCCGACGCCTGCGACAGGCACCACATCGTGTCCTGGCTCCATGGCGGACGCACCGATATCGAGAACCTGACCCTGATGTGCCGGCGCCACCACACGGACAACGACGACTCTCTCACCAACCCCACGCGCGGACACATGACGCCGCGAACACTCCACCCGCACGGGAGGACCGGATGGGCGGAACCCGAGCGCCCCGACGGAACGCGGCGAATCCGCTACAACAACTCCTACCGGGCCCAGGAAGCCCCGGGATGGAAAGCGGCGTGACCGGCCCACCCGCCCACACGGCCTGCGGGGCGCTGCTTATGCGGGATGCGGGACGATGCTTAGGCGGGGCGGTACCTATGCAAGCGGTGCTTATGCGAGGTCCACGGCGGTGCCTACGCGGTGTCGGCGGCCTTCCACACGACGGCGGTACCGACGGCCGCGACGCCCTCGCCACGGCCGGTGAAGCCCATGTGGTCCGTGGTGGTCGCGGAGACGCTGACCGGGGCACCAATCAGATCGGAGAGGACGCGTTCCGCCTCCTGGCGGCGCGGCCCCATCTTCGGGCGGTTGCCGATCATCTGCGCGGCCGCGTTGCCGATGACGAAACCGTTGTCCTCCAGAAGCTGGCGGCACTCCTGGAGCAGGCGGGCACCGGTGACGTTGTCGTACTCCGGGCGCCCGACGCCGACGAAGCTGCCAAGGTCACCGAGACCAGCGGCGGAAAGGAGCGCGTCGACGATGACGTGGGCCACCACGTCGCCGTCGGAATGCCCCTCGCAGCCGTCCTCCCCCTCGAACAGGAGACCGGCCATCCAGCACGGCTTGCCGGCCTGGACCTGGTGGGCGTCGGTGGCGATGCCGACGCGGGGGATAATCGTCATGTCATTCTCCGGGGATCTCGAATTCGGTGGACTCGGCCTCGTCGGCGATCTGCGTCGCCAAAGCGAGGTCCAGGGGGTTCGTCACCTTGAAGGCCATCGGGTCACCCTGGACGATATGCACCGGCTCGCCGAGGCGCTCCACGAGCGACGCATCGTCGGTCGCGTGGGCCGCCTCCTCCGGGGACAGGGTGAAATGCTCCTCGTAAGCGCGGCGAAGCAACGGCAACCGGAAACCCTGCGGAGTCTGAACGGCGCGGAGGGCCGAACGATCCGGGGTTCCCACCACGACGTCGGCACGCACTTCCTTGATGGTGTCCGAGACGGGCAAGACGGGGATCACCGCGTCCGCTCCCCCGCTGACGGCCTTGACCACGCGGGCGATCATGCCGGGAGGGGTCAGGGCGCGGGCCGCGTCATGGACGAGGACGATGCCGTCGTCCGACAACCGGCGCATCCCTTCCCACACGGAATCGATGCGCTCGCCGCCGCCGTTGATGAAATCGACGTCGCGGCGGATCCGGCCCGCGTCCTTCGCCCGGCGGAAAAGCTCGCGGGCGTAATCCATCATGTCGGCGGAGACGATGACGATGACGTCGTCGACCGCCTCGGAACGTTCGATGGCGGCGACGGAACGCTCGACCAGGCTGCGGCCGCGCAGCTGGACGTAGGCCTTCGGGATGGGTTCACCCAGTCGCGCGCCGCGGCCGGCGGCGGCGACGAGGGCGGTGACCCGCACCTTTTAGTCCTCGGCGTCGAGGTCGACGGCCTCGGCTTCGGCGGCGTCGTCGGCCGCGTCGGCGGCGGCCGAACCCTCGGCGTCGAGGGCGCGGTGGCGCTCGATGGTGGCCTCGATGCGGGAGAAGAGCTCGGTGGTCTTCTCCTCGTCAACGCCCTCGGCGAGGGAAAGCTCGCCGACGAGGACCTGGCGGGCCTTGCTCAGCATGCGCTTCTCGCCCGCGGACAGGCCGCGATCCTGGTCGCGGCGCCACAGGTCACGGACGACTTCGGCGACCTTGTTGATGTCGCCGGAGCCCAGTCGCTCCTGGTTGGCCTTGTAACGGCGGGACCAGTTGCCGGCCTCCTCCACGTCGGTTTCGCGCAGGACGGCGAAAACCTTCCGCAGCCCGTCCTCGCCCACGACGTCGCGGACGCCGACCAGCTCAGCGTTCTTCGCGGGGACCTGAATGTTCAGGTCACTCTGCAGAATCTCGAGGACGAGGTACTGAACGACTTCGCCGTTCAGTTCCCGTTCAATGATCTGCTCAACTTTCGCGGCCCCGTGGTGCGGGTAGACGACGGTATCGCCGACGCTGAATTCCATGTGGTGTCCACGCCCCTTTCAACGGCCCTCCACCCTATCATGACCCCCCGGCATTTTACCGCTAGTATGAGAACAGCCTATGAGGACACTAAGGTGGGTTCTCAACAGCTCAGCCCGAAGCCTCAAGTTGTCTCAATTGTATGGAGGACACGAAGTCATGACCCTCAAGTCGGTTGTCCGCCGCGGTGCCCTCGCCACCGTCGCCACCGCTTCCGCCGTTGCGCTCGCCGCTTGCGGCGCCGGCCAGATTTCCCAGACCGCCAACCAGGTTGCGGCCGTCGACGGCGCCCGCAACTTCACCGATACCCAGGATCGCGGTATCGCGGTCCGCGACGCGCAGATCGTGATTGACCCGGATTCGGGTGAGGCGGCGCTGAAGTTCTCCGCTTCCACCGAGGCCGTCGCCACGGGCGCCTACTACGCCCTGGAGTCCATTGAGGTCGAGGGTGCCGGCGAGGTCGAGATCAACGAGGTTACCTCGACCCAGGGTTACGACGACGCGCTGGAGAACACCGGGGCCGACGGCGAGAACGTCATCCCGCGCGACTGCCAGCTGGTCGCCGATTACGAGGGTGCGGTCGAGCAGTACTCGGAGAACGCCGACGTGAACCCGGGCTGCATCACCTACGTGTCGACCTCCCTGGACGGCGAGTCCTTCGTGGGCGAGAACGCTTCCGCCTCGGGCGAGAACCGCGACGTCACGTTCACGTTCACCGACCAGGACGGCAACGAGGAGGTCGTCGAGCTGTTCGTGACCATCTCCCCGTACATCCCGGAGGCCGGTTCCACGACGCGCAGCGCCGAGGGCCAGGTTGAGGGCGCCGAGCCGGCCGAGGGTTCGGGCTCCGAGGATGCCGGCGTCGAGGGCACCGACCCGGACGCCACCGGCACCGACTCGGGCGCCGACCAGGTGACCGCGGGCATCGAGTTTTTCTAGAAGGTTCCCCGAGTGGCGAAGGGGCCCGAGTACCGTTGCACCGCCTGTGGTTGGCGGGTGACGAAGTGGGTCGGGCAGTGCCCTTCGTGCGCTGAGTGGGGGACGTTGGAGGAAGCCGTGGCTTCTCCCGGGCGGAAACGCTCGGGTGGGGCCACGGCTTCCGGTGCTTTGGCGGCGCCGGCGACGCCGATTACGGGGGTCAGTGCGGGGCTGGCGCGGGCGGTGCCGACGGGCATCGGTGAGCTGGATCGGGTGTTGGGGCGTGGGGTGGTCCCGGGTTCGGTCGTGCTGTTGGCGGGTGAGCCCGGGGTGGGTAAGTCGACGTTGTTGTTGGAGGTGGCGTTTCGGGCGGCGCGGGGTGAGTTGGGGCCCGCGTTGTACGTGACGGGTGAGGAGTCGGTGGGGCAGGTCCGGTTGCGGGCGGAGCGCACGGGGGCGCTTTCCGACGATTTGTTTTTGGCGGCCGAGTCGGATGTGGCTGAGGTGGTGGCGCAGGTTGAGGCGTTGCGGCCGGGGTTGTTGGTGGTTGATTCGGTGCAGACGATGCGTTCGGGGGAGGTTGAGGGGACGCATGGTGGTGTGGCGCAGGCCCGTGCGGTGACGGCGGCGTTGACGGCGTTGGCGAAGGATACGGGGGTGGCGATTCTGCTGGTGGGCCATGTGACGAAGGATGGTTCGGTCGCGGGTCCGCGGACGATGGAGCATTTGGTGGATGTGGTGCTGAATTTTGAGGGGGATCGGCATTCGGGGCTGCGGTTCTTGCGGGGGTTGAAGAATCGGTTCGGTGCGACGGATGAGGTGGGGTGTTTCGAGCAGACGGCGGAGGGGATCCGTGAGGTGGAGGATCCGTCGGGGTTGTTTTTGCATCATCGATCGCCGGCGCCGGGTACGGCGGTGACGGTGGCGTTGGAGGGGCGTCGGCCGTTGTTGGCGGAGGTGCAGGGTTTGGTTGTTCGGGGGGACAAGGATGCGCGGGTGGTGCCGCGTCGGAATGTGTCGGGGTTGGATCCGCGGCGGGTGCCGATGGTGGCGGCGATTTTGGTGGAGCATGCGGGGTTTGGTCCGTTGGCGTCGCAGGAGGTGTACGTGGCGACGGTGGGCGGGATGTCGTTGACGGAGCCGTCGTCGGATTTGGCGGTTGCGGTGGCGTTGGCGTCTGCGTCGAAGGGGAAGGCGATGCGGGAGGGTGTGGTGGTTCTCGGTGAGTTGGGGTTGGCGGGTGAGGTGCGGCGGGTGCCGGATGCGATGTGGCGGTTGAAGGAGGCGCTGCGGATGGGGTTCACGCGTGCGGTGGTTCCGGAGGGCACGGAGGGGCCGAAGGGGATGCGGTTGCTGGAGGCGGGGACGGTGCGGGAGGCGCTGGACGCGGCGTTGGGCTGAGTGGTCCGGCGAGTAGGCTTGTGGTGTGTCTGATTTGAGCCATGAGCTGTTGAAGAGGCTGGCCCCGGGGACGGGTATCCGCGATGGTTTGGAGCGGATTCGGCGTGGTCGGACGGGTGCGTTGATTGTGCTCGGGTTCGACGACGGCATTGAGGGGCTGTGCGACGGCGGGTTCGAGCTTGATGTGGCGTTCGCGCCGACGCGCCTGCGGGAGCTGTGCAAGATGGATGGTGCGGTGGTGTTGTCCACGGACGGCACGCGGATTCGGCGGGCGAACGTTCAATTGGTGCCGGATCCCCTGCCGACGGAGGAGTCGGGCACGCGGCACCGGTCGGCGGAGCGGACGGCGTTGCAGACGGGGGTCCCGGTGATTGCGGTGTCGCAGTCGATGGACATCATCACGGTGTACGCGGATGGGGTGCGGCATGTGCTCAAGGATTCGGCGGAGATTCTGTCGCGGGCGAATCAGGCGTTGGCGACGATTGAGCGGTACCGGTCGCGGCTCGATGTTGAGGCGGAGGAGCTGTTCGGGGCGGAGATTGCGGGGTACGCCTCGGCGGCGGACGTGGTGGGTGTGCTCCGGTTGTACGAGTTGCTGCGTCGTGCGGCGGATTCCGTGTCGCGTGACGTGATGGCGCTGGGCTCGGACGGCCACCAGTTGGACGTGCAGTTGCGGGAGCTGGTGTCGGACGCCTCCCCCAGTTCGCGGTTGCTGCTGCACGATTACCTGGTCACCGCGTCGGGTGTGCCGGACGAGGGCGATGTCGACGCCGCGCTGGCCGCGCTGGCCGCGCTGCCCGACCCGGAGCTGCTGGGGGCGCGGGCGGTGGCGCAGGTGCTGGGGTACCCGACGGACCCGGATTCGCTCGCCGAGCGCGTCGACCCGCGGGGCTACCGTGCCCTGGCGCGCGTGCCGCGGATGCAGTACTCGCTGATGGACAAGCTTGTCGCGCGTTACGTCACGTTGCCGTCGCTGCTGCGCGCGGGCAGCGAGGAGCTGGCGGAGGTGGAGGGCGTCGGCCCGCTGTGGGCGAAGCACATCCGGCTCGGGCTGGAGCGCGCGATCGCGGGCTTGCCGACGTAAGCCGCGGCGGCCCGTCGGAAAGCGCGGCGTCAGTTCATGTTGAACGTGAAGGCGTCGCTGTTGCGGTCGCCGAGGAGGCCGTAGACCAGGTACGCGCCGGGTTCGGCTTCGGTGCGGTCGGAGGCGGTGCACTGGCCGGGGGCGGAGGACAGGCGGGACCAGGTGACGTCGTAGACGACTTCCTCGCCGGCGGGGATGGTCTCGGTGCCGGTGCCTTCGCTGTCGTGGCAGTCGAGGTCGGACCAGATGCGGGCGAAGGTGGTCATTTCGTAGACCTCGAAGCGGAGGGTGTGCTCGTCGAGGTCGATTTCGCAGTCGCCGCGGGTGGGGTTGGCGAGGGTCAGCGCGAAGGTGGGGTTGGTGTCGCCGTAGTTGGGGCGGTCGGCGGTGACGGTGAGCTGCAGGTCCTCGAACTCGCAGGTGTCCTTGTCCACGCTGGGGGCCTCCGAGGTCGTGGGGTACGGCTCGGCGGTGTGCCCGCCGGGCGCCGAGGTGGCCTCGGTGCCGTCGGTGCGGGTCGCGGTGAGGGATTCGCCGGTGGCGGTGGTCTCCTCTTCCGACGTGCCCCCGGTCACCCAACGCACGATGCCGACGACGGCGAGCACGAGCACGAGGAGGATCACCAGCGCGGCGATGCGGCGGCGCCGGTAGATTTTCTGGGGCAGGGGTCGGCTGGTCACGCTTTTCAGGTTAGCGGGTCGGGGATGACTCCCTTGGTCACCAGCGTCTCGGCGAGTCCGTCGGACATGCGGTAGCGCAGGGCGACGACGCCGACGCGGCCGTCCTCGAGGCGGTCCTGGATTTCGGGCGAGCGGTCGACGATGTGCTCGGCGATTTCGGCGACGTGGCGGCGTTCGAAGGCGTCGGAGTCGTCGGCGCCGTCCTTGCGGGCGGCGAGGAGCGACGGAGTGACCTTCTCGATGAGGACGCGGGTGAAGCCGGAGGGCAGGTCGCCGCCGTCGAGGGCGGTGTGGGCGGCGCCGACGGCACCGCAGCCTTCGTGGCCGAGGACGACGACGAGGGGCACGCCGAGGGACACGACGGCGTACTCGAGGGAGGCCAGGACGGACAGGTCGGTGATCTGGCCGGCGGTGCGGATGACGAACAGGTCGCCGATGCCCTGGTCGAAGATGATTTCGACGGGGACGCGGGAGTCGGAGCACGCGAGGACGACGGCGCCGGGGTTCTGTCCTGCGGTGAGCTTTTCGCGCCGGGACATGTCCTGGTTGGGGTGGGCCGATTCGTTGTTCATGAATCGGCGGTTGCCCTGGAAGAGGTGGGTCCAGACGGATTCGGGTGTGCGTGGCATACCATCCATTCTGTCTTGAAGTGGTTGTTTCGTGGGAATCGGGTTTGGGAAGTGGCTGGTTTTTCCCCCTTGTCGGGTGATGACGGGTTGTTGGCGCTGGTGCCGTGGTTTGGGGCGGTGGCGCGGGATTTGCCGTGGCGTCGGCCGGGGACGTCGGCGTGGGGTGTGCTGGTGTCGGAGGTGATGAGCCAGCAGACGCCGGTGGCGCGGGTGGCGCCGGTGTGGGAGCGGTGGATGGGGTTGTGGCCGGGGCCTGCGGATTTGGCGGCGGCGCCGGCGGATGCGGTGCTGCGGGAGTGGGGGAAGTTGGGGTATCCGCGGCGGGCGTTGCGGTTGCGGGAGTGCGCGGCGGTGATTGCCGAGGGGCATGGGGGCGTGGTGCCGGATGATGTGGGGGCGTTGTTGGCGTTGCCGGGTGTCGGTGAGTACACGGCGCGGGCGGTGGCGGCGTTCGCGTTCGGGAAGCGGGTGCCGGTGGTGGACGTGAATGTGCGGCGGGTGTTGCGGCGGCACCGTCAGGGGACGTTTTTGCCGGGGACGCACAGGGCGGCGGATTTGCCGGCGGTGGAGGCGTTGCTGCCGGAGGACGAGGCGACGGCGGCGACGTTGTCGGCGGCCCTGATGGAGCTCGGTGCGACGGTGTGCCGCACGAACCCGGATTGCGGTGCGTGCCCGGTGCGCGCCTCGTGCGCGTGGGTCGCGGCGGGGCGGCCGGAGCCGGAGGCGCATGAGCTCGCGGCGGCGAAGCGGCGGGTGCAGAAGTTCGAGGGCACCGACCGGCAGGTCCGCGGGAAGCTGCTGGACGTGCTGCGGGCGGCGGAGTCGCCGGTGGAGCAGGCCGCGCTGGATGCGGTGTGGGCGGATGGGGCGCAGCGTTCGCGGGCGTTGTTCTCTCTGCTTGCCGACGGGCTGGCGGTCCAGGACGCGGACGGCCGGTTCCGGTTGCCGCGTTAGTGTGGGTGGCATGAGCGGCGGCGAGCGGAAGGCGGGCAGGGCGGGACGGTCGCGGACTCCCCGCGCCGCGATCGCCGCCATCTCCGCCGCGCTGTGCGTCGCCCTCGCCGCGACCGGCTGCTCCCCCGATGCCGGCGAGGAGCTGCCGACGCGGGAGGATTTCGCGGCGGGGGACGTCATCACGCGGATGGCGATGGATTCGCCGGGGCCCGAAGCGACGCGGATCGTTTACGCGTCGGAAAGCGTGGAGGGGCGCGGCGCGGTGGTCAGCGGCGTGCTGATCGAGCCGGAGCAGCCGTGGTGGGGGCCGGGCGACCGGCCGATTGCGGTCATTGCGCCGGGGACGCAGGGGGCGGCGGATTACTGCTCGATGTCGATGACCATGCATTTCGGGCAGGACGCCCCTCCCCCGGCGGATTTGTTCCTGTCGCGCGGGTGGGGCGTGGCCATCACGGATTACGAGGGGCTGGGCACGCCCGGCCGGCACACGTACCTGATGCGGGAGGCGCAGGGGAAGGCGGTGCTGGACGTGGCGCGGGCGGCGGCAAACGAATGGGGCGACGGCCCGGTGGTGATGTTCGGGTTCTCGCAGGGCGGCGCCGCGACGGCCGCCGCCGCGGAGCTCGCCGACGACTACGCCCCGGACCTGGACGTCCGCGCCGTGTACGCGGGCGGGGTCCCGGAGGATCTGGCGGGGACGGCGGCGCACATCGACGGGTCGGCTCTGGTCGGGGCGATGGGGTACGCGGTCGGCGGCCTGGTCGCGGCGTACCCGGAGCTCGCCGACGAGGTGGATGCGCTGCTGTCCGAGGAGGGCCGGCGTTTCGTGGAGTCGACGTCCGGGGAATGCGTGGGCGATACCGTCCGCAATTGGGGTGGCCGCGATTCCCGCGATTTCACCGCCGACGGGCGGACGTTGGCGGAGGTGCTGGAGACGTCCGGGGAGCTGCGGGAGGTCGTCGGCAAGCAGCGCCTGGGCGAGGTGGCGCCGTCGATGCCGGTGTTCGTGGCGCACAACAGCTTCGACGACGTCATCCCCGTCGACGGGGCGCGCGACCTGGTGCGGCGCTGGTGCGAGGGCGGCGCCGACGTGACCTACGTGGAGGTCAGCGAGGATTTCGGCGACGGCTCGCACGCCCTCGGGTTCCAGCTCACCGCCGGCGACGCGCTGGAGTGGCTGGATGCCGTCATCGACGGGACGCACCGGCCGGGGTGCTAGCGGCTAGCGGTTCCGGCGGGCGCGGAGCTTGACCGAGGGCATCTGCGGGGCGGGGATGCGGTCGATTTGGGCGCGGGTGGGTTCGCCCTCGAAGCCGGGGTAGCCCTCGACGACGCCGTAGCGGCGGGCGCGGGCGTGCTCGTCCTCCCATTCCTCGCGGGCGGTGCGGACGGCGTCCTCGGATTCGCCGACGAAGTTCCAGAACATGAGGAGGTCTTCGCCGTAAGGGTCGCCGGCGAGGAGGACGAGGAGGGTGTCCTCGGCGGCGGTGATGGTGGCGGTGGGGACCGGGCCGTCGGTGTAGGCGAGGTCGCCGGGGCCGGCGTCGGCGGTGGCGCCGCCGGCGTCGAGGGTGGCGCGGCCGGAGTCGACGAGGATGGCGACCTCGCGGCCGAGCGGAACCTCCATGGACGTGCCGGCGGTCATGCGGATTTCGGCGCCGAGGGCGCGGCGGGGCGCGGGGATCGGCGAGGAGCCCCAGGCGCCGTCGCCGTGGTCGGCGTCGTCGAGGGAGCCGAGGAACACCTTCGCGGTGATGCCGTCGCGCTCCACGGGCGTGGTGGTGAAGTGGTGCAGGCCGCGTTCGTGGTGGCGTTCGTCCGTGGGATAGCCGAGCCACAGCTGGACGCCGTGGAGGTCCGGGCCGTCGGGCCAGGAGTACTCGGAGTGGGCGATGCCACCGCCGGCGACCATCAGGACGGTGTCGCCGGGGGTGACGTCGAGGTGGTGGCCTGCGGAGTCGTCGTGGCGGATCTTGCCGCTGAACAGCCAGGTGCAGGTGGCGAGCCAGGTGTGCGGGTGCGGCGCGACGTCCATCGACGGGTCGTCGGGCCCGAAGTGGTCGGCGAAGATGAACGGGCCGACGCTGGTGCGCTCCTTGTGGGGCAGGGTGCGGCGGACGGTCATCGCGCGGTAGCCGCCGAGCGGAACTTCGCGGGGTTCGAGAACGACGATTGTTGTCATGTCACATATTTTACCCGTGTCGCGCCTCCACTTCCAGCCCCGTCGTCGCCCCTACTTCCAGCGACCCCGGTAGTTCAGCCCCTTGCCCAGGCGGATGGAGAAGCCGCCGCGGCTGTTGATGGTCAGCGGCCCAATCCGCTTCGAGCCGGACACCCCGGACTTCGACCAGTTCAGCCACGAGTCCTTCCCCACCTTGGTGCGCTTCCGGTAGAAGATGCCCATCTCTCAGCTCCTCGCAGGTCCGGCCGGCCTTCCCCGGCCGGCGTCGTTTGGCCGCAGGCGAAAGGGCCGGGGCCG
>DUOR01000135.1 GCA_012838715.1 Actinomycetales bacterium | reverse complement strand
TTCCGCGCGTTTTCCTGTGCCGGCCGGATGTTGGCCGGGTGTCGTTCGGGTTGTTTTCCGGTGCCCCACGCTGCGTGGGCCGACCTGCTCAGCGAGCCTCGTAGCTGTCGCAGAGGGCGGCGTCGCCGCTGACCGAAATGTCGGCCAGGCCGCACATCAGGTCCTCGTTGTGGGCGCAGTCGAGGCGCTTGCAGGCGCCGACCTGGGCGTCGGCCCCGGCCAGACCGGCCCGGAGATCGACGGTGGAGAAGGTGGTGCACGCGGCGTTCGCGTTGCCGCCGACGTTCACCGCGAAGGCGGTGCAGCCGTCGTTGTTGAAGGCGCAGGCGGTGGTGGTGCAGGACGAAATCTTGGTGACGCTGGACATGATGCGGGTCTCCTCATGAGCCGGGAAAAGCGGTTGCGGGGTACTCCACGTATCTGACTGCCACCCAGAATAACCCTCCCACCAGCGATGACAAGGAAAGAGAGCCTTACTTTTCATGCCGAAATAAGGGCAGGTTTACCGCATTAAGGCTGCACGCCCCGGGGCCGCCTGCCCTCCCGGAATCAGAGGCCCGGAGACGCCTGCCCGCCCGGAACCGCACCCCGGGACTGGATGCCCGCGAGGCGCACGAAGTCCGCGACGGTGAGCTTCTCGCCGCGCAGCTTCGGGTCGATGCCCGCGGCGACGAGCGCCTCCTCGGCCGCGGCGCCGGAACCGTAATGCCCGCTCAGCGCGGCACGGAGCGTTTTCCGACGCTGGGCGAAAGCGGCGTCGATGAGGGGCCAGACCTTCGCGCGGGCATCGTCGTCGACGGGCCACGGGGCCGCACCGGCCGGGGACTCTTCCCCGCCGGGGCCCGGCACGCCGAAGACGTCGATGCGCACCAGTCCGGAGTCCACCTTGGGCACCGGCCAGAACACGTTCGGGCCGATGGTCCCGGCCCGGCGCACGTTCCCGTGGAACGCGGCCTTGACGCTGGGGACGCCGTAAATCTTCGAGCCCGGCTCCGCGGCCAGGCGTTCGGCGACCTCGAGCTGCACCATCACCAGGACGCGGCGGATGGAGGGGAACTCGGCGAGCATGTGCAGCAGCACCGGCACCGACACGTTGTACGGCAGGTTCGCCACCAGGGCCGTCGGCTCGGGCCGGGCGGCCACCGCGTCCCCGGAACCCGAACCCGGCGCGGTTTCCGCGTCCGCGTCCGTGCCCGCAGCCGCGGCCGCACCCATGCCTGCGCCCTCACCCAGGAGGTCGGCCCGGGTGACGGTCAGCGCGTCCTTCTGCACGAGGTTCAGGTCGCGGCCGGGTGCGAACTCGGCGACGGTCTTCGGCAGGCGCTCCGCCAGCCGCGGATCAATCTCCACGGCGGCCGCGCGGCCGCAATGCTCGAGGAGGCCGAGCGTCAGCGACCCCAGGCCGGGACCGACCTCGACGGGGTAATCCTCCGGCGACAGGTCGGCGGCCGCGACGATGCGCCGCACCGTGTTCGGGTCGTGGACGAAGTTCTGGCCCAGCTTCTTCGTCGGCTGCAGATCCAGCTCCGCAGCCAACTGGCGGATCTCGACGGGACCGAGCAGGGTCACGCCCGGATCGTCGGCACCGGCAGGCCCCACCGCACCGGCAGACTCTGCCGCACCGGCAGGCCCGGCCGCACCGGCAGGATCGCCCGCGCCCGCCGGGTTGCCGCGGCGGGCGTCGTCGGAAAGCGCGGTCACTTAGAGCAGGCCCAGGGAGGCGGAGCAGGCCGGCCAGGCGCCCCAACCCTGGGACGCGCGGACGCGCTCGGCGACGGCGATCTGCTGCTCGCGGGAGGCCTGTGCAGCGGTCGGGGCGTACTCGCCGCCACCGTGGCCGGTCCAGGTCTGCGGGTGGAACTGCAGGCCACCGGAGTAGCCGTTGCCGGTGTCGATGTGCCAGTCGCCGCCGGACTCGCACTGCGCCAGCGCATCCCAGATGCCGCCGTTGGTGACGGCCGGGGCGGCGCCCGGGCGCGGCTTCGTGCCCTGGCGGACCAGGGTCACGGTCGGCGCGCTGGTCTCGCGCTCGGACAGCACCTCGCGGGACAGCTCCTGGCCGTCACGGGACTGGACGAGGACGCGGACCTGCTTGGAGCCGGCCTCACCCTGCTCCTCGATGACGCGCTCGTCGTCGTACATCTCCGGGTCCTCGATGACCTGCTCCGGCGACGGCAGCTCCACCGTCTCGCGGAGGGTGCGCTCGACGACGCGGGACACGTGGATTTCGAGGCCCTCCGTGACCGGGGTATCGGCGGACGGGGAGACGAACTCGCCCTCGCCCAGCTCGATGCCGCGCTGCTCCAGCACCTCGCCGACGGTGGCGGCGGCGATGCTCATCGAGCCGACCAGGCCCGAATCGTTCAGGACGATGTCCTTCGCGGTGGTGACGTCCAGGCGGATGCCCTCCGACGGGATGCGGCCACCCGGCGCGCGCACCGTATCGGAACCGGACAGCTCCGGGAACAGCTCCGGCAGGGAATCGACGAGCTCCTGGACCGTGGCGACGGTCGTGGTGGTCTCGCGCTCCTCGCCGTCGACCGCGACGGTCACCGGCTTCGCGGAGCGGTACACCAGCATGCCGTCCTCGGTGATCTCGCCCTGGCTCAGCACCTGGTCGTTCTCGCCGACCTCGAGGCCCGCACGGTCAAGGACGCGCTCCGGGTCCGAGAACACCGTGGAGACCTGCATGATCTCGCCATCGTTGTCGATGGTGATGGTGTTCTGGGCGGCCGCCGCGGTCACGGCGCCGCCGCCGGCGACGAGGGCCACGACGAGGCCGCCGGTGGTCACGCGGCGGGCGGTCGAGGACTTGTCGTTGCGGCGGTTGATGTGGCGCTTGGTGTGGTTGGACACGAAATTCGTTTCCTCTCGATGGGCCGGCGGGTGAACGGCCCGGTGCTGGTACTCGCGTCACGGTACTGTAACGATTGCGCCAATGTCCAGAAAATCCCCAGCTAGAGGCGTGATTCGGGCAACATTCGGGGGCCCAACACCGTTATCCGCCCGAAACCGGACGTTACACACCCCCGAATGGTGAAACGCCTGGTGAATGTGTGACTCGCGTGGTCGGGCGGGCTTCCCTAGGGCCGCGCCGGGGCCGTGCCGGGGCCTCGCCGGCTCCCCCACCCCGACGCGGAACGCCCTCCCCTACCCCAGCGCGGGAACGCTGATGCCGTAGACCCGTTCGGCGTTCGCGGTCAGCTGCACGGCCATGTCCTCGGCCGACATGCCGCGCGCCTCCGCCATGCAGCGCGCCTGCCAGCCGATGAACGTCGACTCGTTGCGGGCGCCGCGGAACGGCTCGGCGGTCATGTACGGGGCGTCGGTCTCCACGAGGAGCTGTTCCGCGGGCGCCTCCTCCACTGCGAGCCGCAGGTCGGCGTTGCGCTTGAAGGTGACGTTGCCGGTGAACGAAAGGACGTACCCGCGCTCCAGCGCCTCCCGCGCCACCGCGATCGGCGAGGAGAAGCAGTGCAGGATCACCGTCCCGTCGAAGGCCTCGAGCTCGCGCATGAGGTTGTCGTCGGCCTCCCGGTTGTGGATCATCAGTGGCTTGCCCACGTCCTTCGCCAGGCCCATGTGCCAGTGCAGCGCCTCGATCTGCACGTCCAGCGGCGCGCAGTCGTCCATCTTCCCGATCCAGTACTCGTCCAGCCCGGTCTCGCCAATCGCCACGACGCGCTCGTCGCCGGCGAGGGTGGTCAGCGCGGAACGGGCGGCGTCGTCAAGCTGGGTGGCGCGGGTCGGGTGGATGGCGACCGCCGCCCACACCCGCGGATGCAGGTGCGCGGCCTCCACGGCGAGGCGGGTCTCCTCGAGGCCGTCGCCGATGGTGCACACGCCGGCGACACCCGCGGCCATCGCCCGATCCATCAGCGCCGCAATCGATTCGGCGTCCCGCGCCCCGCACGACGCGAGGTGCGTGTGCGCGTCGAACAGCGGGGTGACGTACGGTGCGGGCTCGGCGACGGGACGCTTCTTCTTGGCCATGACCCGCAAGTGTAGGCGGCTCCGCCGACTGCTTTCCGACGGGTCGGGGCGCGGCGTCCCGCCGCTGCCTTAGGATTAAGCCCGTGAACCGGAGCATGGGAGACGACGACCGGGCCCGCAGGGTCCGCATCAGCGACGCCGAACGGGAAGCCGCGATGGCATCCCTCGGGCGGGCGTTCGCCGAAGGGCGTCTGACCGTCGAGGAATACGACGAGCGCGTGCAGGACTGCGCCGCCGCCCAGACCGGCTCCGACCTCGTTCCCCTGTTCCGAGACCTGCCGCAGGCCACCCGCGGCGGCGCGACCTCCGCGGGCACGCCCGGGGTGCCGGACAAGCTGTACAACGCCCACGAAATCGACGCCGCCTACCAGCAGGGCCACCGCACGAAGCTCGGCCTGCTGGGGCTGACGTCCATCGGTTCGATTGGCGCGGCGGGCGTGCTGTCGCTGATGTACGCGACGCCGATTCCGCTGGTCCTGCTGCTGTTCATCCCGACGGTGTGGATCATGCTGTACGTGATGAAGGTCGGCCCCCGCCAGTGGCACATGCCCAGCCCGGCCGCCGTGGACAAGCAGCGCCTGCGCGAACTGAAGAACGCCGAGAAGATGGTCGCCGTCGAACTGCGCATGGCCGAGCAGGACAAGCTGGCGAAGCTGCGCATGGAACGCCGCGAGCAGACCGAGGAACTGGCCAACCGCGCCCTCGGCTTCATGAACAGCAAACTCGACCCGAAATGGCTCGACGAAAAGCTCCGCGGCGGACTCGGCAACGGTCGCGGCGGCTCGAAGCCGGGCGATTCAGGGGCCGCGGCCGACAAGGACCGCGACTCGGACAACCCCTACGGCCGGCAGAGCTGATCCCGAGTTTTGGAAGGCCCTAAAACGCCTAAAACTCGGGATCAATAACTCGGGATCAGTCCGCCGGCGGCGCTAAAACTCGGGATCAGCCGGTCGGCGGAGCGGGGCCAACAACCGTCGGCCGGGGCAGGCGCCGTGGGGCGCCTACGCGCCCGCCGGCCTCACGCGCCCTACGCGTCCTTCTGCACCGGGGCCCATTCGGGGCCGGTCTCGGCGAGCTCGGGGTCGAGCTTGGTGAACAGCGGCTTCGGCTTCGACAGCGGCGTGCCGGGGACCATGTCGACGCGGCCCCACGTGGCCTGCTGGCCGGTGTAGTCGCCCATGATGACCGGGTAGGTGCGGTCGGCTTCGGGCAGGTCGATGCCGACGGGATCGACGGGCATGTCGTCCTGGACTTCGCGGACCTCGGGCATCGCGGCCCACACGCCGTCGCGGCCGAGGGTCTCGTGGACCTTCTGCGCGGACGCCGGCAGGTACGGGGTGAGCAGGGTGTTGCAGTCGGACACCACCTGCAGGGCCGTCCACAAGACGGTGGCCAGGCGTTCGCGCTGCGACTCGTCCTTCGCCAGCTTCCACGGCTCCTGCGCGGCGATGTACGCGTTCGCCTCGCCCACGACGTGCATCGCGGCGGTGATGCCGGCGCGGAAGCGGGAGGCGCCCAGGGCGGCGCCCGCCTCGTCGAAGGTCTTCGAGGCCAGGTCCAGCAGCTCGCGGTCGGCGTCCGCCAGCTCGCCGGGCTGCGGCACCTCGCCGAAGTTCTTGTGCGCCATGGACACGGTGCGGTTGACCAGGTTGCCCCAGCCGTTGGCCAGCTCGTTGTTCACGCGGCGGACGAACTCGTCCCACGTGAAGTCGGTGTCCTGGTTCTCCGGGCCGGCGACGGCGATGAAGTAGCGCAGCGGGTCCGGGCCGAACTCCTTGAGGAAGTCCTTGACGTAGATGACCACGCCCTTGGACGAGGAGAACTTGGAGCCCGACATGGTCAGGTACTCGGAGGACACGACCTCCGTCGGCAGCGCCAGTTCGCCGAACTCGCCGGCCTCGCCGCCGCGGGAGCCCTTGCCGGCGTAGCCGAGCAGTTCGGCGGGCCAAATCTGCGAGTGGAAGGTGATGTTGTCCTTGCCCATGAAGTAGAAGGACTCGGCGCCCTTGCCGTCCTCGCCGCCGCCGACGTTCCAGAAGTCGCGCCACGCCTCCGGCCGGCCCACGCGGTGCGCCCATTCGATGGAGGCGGACAGGTAGCCGACGACGGCGTCGAACCACACGTACAGCTTCTTCGCCTTCGCGTCGGACCAGCCGTCCAGCGGGATGGGGACGCCCCAGTCGATGTCGCGGCTCATGGCGCGCGGGCGGATGTCCTCCAGCAGGTTGAGGGAGAACTTCAGCACGTTCGGGCGCCAATCCTCGCGGCCCTTCAGCCACTCCGACAAGGCGTCGGCAAGCGCGGGGAGGTCGAGGAGGAAATGCTCGGTTTCGACGAAGTCGGGGGTCTCGCCGTTGATCTTCGACACCGGGTCGATGAGGTCCGCCGGGTCCAGCTGGTTGCCGCAGTTGTCGCACTGGTCGCCGCGGGCGCCGGACGCGCCGCAGATGGGGCAGGTGCCCTCGATGTAGCGGTCGGGCAGGGTGCGGCCGGTGGACGGGGAAATGGCGCCCATCATGGTCTGCTTGACCATGTAGCCGTTGTCGTGCAGCCCGCGGAACAGTTCCTGCACCACCGCGTAGTGGTTGCGGGTGGTGGTGCGGGTGAACAGGTCGTAGGTCAGGCCCAGGCCGGCGAGGTCCTCGACGATCTGCCGGTTGTACCGGTCGGCGAGCTCCTGGACGGTGACGCCCTCCTTTTCCGCCTGGACGAGCAGCGGGGTGCCGTGCTCGTCGGTGCCGGAGACCATCAGGACCTCGTTGCCGGCCATGCGCTGGTAGCGGGCGAAGACGTCGGAGGGGACGCCGAATCCGGCGACGTGACCGATGTGGCGGGGTCCGTTGGCGTACGGCCAGGCGACGGCGGTGAGGATGCGAGACATGCTGTCCAGGTTAAACCATGGGCCGGACCGGTTCGCGCAGTGTGCGCGGCTACCATCGGCGGGGTGAACCCCACGCCCGCGCAGCTCGTCGCCCATCTCGTCGCCGTCGGACATCGTCCGGCGGCGTTGGTCGGCGATTGGTTCGGGTATGCCGCGGTGGTGGCGCCGGATCTGGTGGCTCGCCCCACCCCGCTTGCCGACGCGTTCCCGTCCGGCGCCTCGGCCGAAAACCCGGCTGCCCTTCGAGCCGGTAATCCGGTTGCCGCTCAGGCCGGGCCGTGGCATTTCGGCTGGATCCCCTATTCCGCGCCGGAGGTGGGGCCCGCCGCGTTCGCCGCGTCGACGCGGGACGTCGTGGTGTTCGACGGTGGGTCGTGGTCCATCCCGGACGGTTCGGGCATCGACCCCGACTGGTTCCGGTCCGTGCTTTCCGACGCCGCCCGCGCCGCGCTCCCCCACGACCCCGCCATCGGGTGGGACGGCGGTGACCGCGGCGCCCACGAACGCGGCGTCCTCGATTGCCTCGACGCCATCCGCGCCGGCGACATCTACCAGGCGTGCCTGTCCACCCGGTTCCATGGCCGGGTGGCGGGCTCCCGGTCGCCCCTCGGGGTGACCGGGTTCCCGTCGCCCCTCGGGGTGGCGGCGGCATGGTGGGCGTTGCGCGTCGGCAAGCACAATCCGGCGCGGGCGGCCTTCATCTGCGGCGTCACGGAGACGGCGGACGATGATGGCGCGGCGGGCACCGGCGAATCGGCGGCGCCCCGCGGCATCGTGCTCGCGAGCCTGAGCCCCGAGGAGTTCCTGGTGCGCGACGGCTCGACGGTGCGGGAGTCGCCGATCAAGGGCACTATCCCGCTCACGTCCGACCCGGCGGAGTTGGCGGCGTCGGCGAAGGATGTCGCGGAGAACATCATGATCGTCGACCTCGTCCGCCACGACCTCGGCCAGGTCGCCGTCACCGGCGGCGTCCGCGCGACCGATCTGCTGGCGGTGCGGCCCGCCCCCGGCGTGTGGCACCTGGTGTCGGAGGTGACCGCCGAGCTTCCCGACGGCCTCCCCCACGGCAACCTCATCACCGCCTGCTTCCCGCCCGCCTCGGTGACCGGCACCCCGAAAATCCGGGCGGCGCAGCTCATCGACGAATGGGAGCCCGTCGGCCGCGGCGTGCACTGCGGGGCCATCGGCGCGAGCCGCGGTGACCGCCTGGAACTGAACGTGGCGATCCGGACCGCGGAGTTCCGGGGTGCGGGCGCCGAGTTCCGGACCGCCGAGTTCCGGGGTACGGACGCCGAGGGTTCGGCGTCGGAAAGCGCGGTGACGGTCGAGGCCGGCGTCGGCGGCGGCATCACCATCGACTCCGATCCCGCTGCCGAGTGGGACGAGATCCTGGCGAAGGCGGCGCCGCTCACCCGGCCCGTCCGATCTTCCCGGGCCCCGGAACGGGACTAGCTTTCCCTGCCACTCCCCGGGGCGCTCCCCGGGCCGTTCCCCTGGCCGTTCCCTGTGCCCTTCCCCGGTTTCAGCGCATCCGGGATGATGCTGCTCTCCCGGGCCCGTTTCGCGGCGCGGGCCTCCTCCTTTTCGCGGGCGCGGGCCTCGCGGGCGAGGCGGAGGTGCATCTTCCGGGCCTCCTTCTCGTCGAGTTGGCTCGGGTCATTGGCGACGCCCTTGATGAACGACGCCAGCAACGCCAGCACGACCAGCAGGAACGGGGCGCCGGCGACGATGATGATCGTCTGCAGCGACGACAGGATGTCCGTGCCGCCGGAGACGAGCATGGCCACGGCGATGAGGGTGGTCATCAGGCCCCACACGCCGGTCACGATGGGCGTGGGGTTCACGCGGCCGCGCTGGCTCATCGTGCCCATCACCGTCGACGCGGAGTCGGCGGTGGTGATGAAGAACGTCGCCAGCAGAATCATGGCGAACACCGACACGATGCCGGACAGCGGCAGCTCGTCGAGCAGGGCGAACAGCATCGGTTCGGCGCTGCCGTCACCCCAAATCGACCGGCCGGTCCGCTCGAACTCGATGGCCGTGCCGCCGAACACGGCGTACCACAGCAAAATCAGCGTCGACGGCACGACGACGATGCCCACCACGAATTCGCGGATGGTGCGGCCGCGGGAAATGCGGGCCAGGAACATTCCGACGAACGGCGTCCACGACACCCACCACACCCAGTAGAAGATGGTCCACGCGCCGAGCCATTCGCCGGCGGTGCCGTCGGCGGAGGATGCGGTGCGGGAGGTCATCTCGAACAGCTGGTCCAGGAAGGATCCCAGCGCCATCGGCACGGAGTCGAGGATGGCGACGGTCGGGCCGAACAGGAGGATGAACACGCCGATGGCACCGGCCATCCACATGTTCAGCGTCGACATGATGCGCACGCCGCGGGCCACGCCGGACATCGCGGACACGAGGTAACCGATGGCCAGCACGCCGATGACGGCGAGCATCACGCCCATGCCCGGCTCCGCGATGAGCCCGGTGGCGTCGAAGCCGGCGGAAATCTGCGCGGCGCCGAGGCCCAGCGACATGGCGGTGCCGAACACGGTCACGAAGATCGCCAGCACGTCGATGACCTTGCCCAGCCACCCGCGGGCGCGGCGCTCGCCGATGAGCGGGCTGCACGCCGCCGAAATCAGCTGCGGCCGGCCCATGCGGAACGTGGAGTAGGCGATGGCGCCGCCGACGACGGCGTACGTCGCCCACGCGATCGGGCCCCAGTGCAGCAGGGTGTGCGCGAACGCGTCCTCCGCGCTGCCGGGCTCCGCGCCGGGCACGCCGTTGCGGTAGTGGAACAACGGTTCGTAGGCGCCGTAGAACAGCAGGCCGATGCCCATGCCGGCGGCGAACATCATGGCAATCCACCCGCCGGTGGAGAACTCCGGCTGCTCGCCGTCGCGCCCCAACCGGATGTGGCCGAACCTCGAGAACGCCAGGGCCATCATCGCGATGAAGAAGACGATGGCGCAGATGATGAACACCCAGCCCAACTCGTCGACCACCCACTGGAAAAGGTTGTCGGCCACGCGGCTGAAACTTTCCGGCACGCTGAGCGCCCACACCGCGATGCCCAGGATCAGGCCGAGCGCGGGCAGCGCCACACCCCAATCCAGCGCGGCGGGCGGGCCGTCCTTCTCGTTGCGGCCGGGCGCCGCGTAGCCGTGGTCGTCCGCGCTTTCCGCGCCGGGCCGGTCCCCAACGCTTTCCGCGCCGGGCCGTCGTTCAATCGGTTCCTTATTCTGTTGTCCACTCATCGTCTCGTCATTCCTGTGAAGTTATGTGCGGGGCGCGTCGGCAAGCTCGTCGGCAAGCGGACGCGCACGGTGATTCGCGTCGCGGGCGCGGGGCCCTCCTATCCGCGGCCCCGGGTGCGGCGCGGGATGTACTCGCCGGAGTCGTCCACCGCAGCGCCTCGCTTGCCGACGCCCCGCTTCCCCGCGCCGGACTTCAGCTTCCGGCCTTCGGCGGCCGCGGCGATGCGGCGCTCGCGGGCCAGCCGCAGCGCGAAGCGGCGCTGCTCGCGGTCATCGAGGTACATCGGATCCTCCGAGAGGCCCTTCACCAGGGAGAACATCAGGCCGATGATGACCAGCACGAAGGGGCTGGCCGCCAGGATGGTCACGTTCTGCAGGTTCGACAGCGAATCCTCGCCGCCGGACAGCAGCAGCACCACGGCGATGGCGGCGGTGCCCAGGCCCCACATCGCGGTGACCGGGCGGGCCGCGACGAGGCGGCCGCTCTGGCTCATGGTGCCCATCACGGTCGAGGCGGAGTCCGCGGAGGTGATGAAGAACGTGGCCAGCAGAATCATCGCGATGACCGACGACACGGCGCCGCCCGGGAACGTCTGCAGCAGGGAGAACAGCTGGCCCTCCGAGGTGCCGTCGCCCCAAATCGATTCGCCCGCCTGCTCCAGCGAAATGGCGGAACCGCCGAAGATGGAGAACCACACCAGCGACACGACGGACGGGACCATCACGA
>DUOR01000134.1 GCA_012838715.1 Actinomycetales bacterium | reverse complement strand
GTCGTCGGCAGCTTCAGCAGCCCGACGTCCATGAGCAGCTGGTCGAAGGCGCGGTTGAGGAGGTCGAGTAGATGGCGACGACGGGGTGCATCCCCGCCAGCGCGAGGCCGGACGCGGAGGCCACGGCGTGCTGCTCGGCGATGCCGACGTCGAAGAAGCGATCCGGGTGGGCCTTGCCGAACTTCGCCAGCCCGGTGGGGCCGGCCATCGCGGCGGTGATGGCGACGATGTCGTCGCGCTCGTGGCCGAGCTGCACCAGTTCGTCGGAGAACACGCCGGTCCAGTCGGGCTTGGGGCTGGACTTCGGGGTGCCGGTGAGCGGGTCGATGACGCCGGTGGCGTGCATCAGGTCGTCCTCGTTCGCCTCGGCGGGCGCGTAACCGCGGCCCTTGTTGGTGATGGCGTGGACGATGACCGGGCCGCCGAACTCGCGGGCGTGGCGCAGGGAGTTCTCCAGGCTGCGGAAGTCATGGCCGTCGACCGGGCCGATGTACTTCAGGCCCAGGTCGGAGAACATGTCGTGGGGCATGACCGTGGTCTTCAGCCCCTCCTTCGCGCCGTAGATGACGCGGGCGATGAACTGGCCGAAGCGGCCCATGCGCATCAGGCCGGACTTCCCTTGCCGCATGACCATGTCGTAGGCGGGCTGCAGGCGCAGCGCGGCGAGGTTCTCGGCGAGGCCGCCGATGGTCGGCGAGTAGCTGCGGCCGTTGTCGTTGACGACGATGACGACGGAGCGATCCTTGCCGGCGGCGATGTTGTTCAGCGCCTCCCAGCACATGCCGCCGGTCAGGGCGCCGTCGCCGACGACGGCGACGACGTGGCGGTGGTGCTCGCCGCGCAGGTCGAAGGCCTTGGCCATGCCGTCCGCGGTGGACAGGGCCGCCGAGGCGTGCGAGGACTCGGTCCAGTCGTGCGGGCTCTCGGAGCGGCACGGGTAGCCGGAGAGGCCGCCGCGCTGGCGGAGGGTGTCGAAGTCGCCGCAGCGGCCGGTGAGCATCTTGTGCACGTAGGACTGGTGGCCCGTGTCGTAGATGATCGGGTCGGTCGGCGAGTCGAAGACGCGGTGCAGCGCCATCGTCAGTTCGACGACGCCGAGGTTCGGGCCGAGATGGCCGCCCGTCGCGGAGACCTTGGTCACCAGGAACTCGCGGATCTCCCCGGCGAGGTCGTCGAGCTGCTCGGGGCGCAGCGCGCGGACGTCGGCGGGAGACGAAATCGATTCCAGCAGGCCCATGGAAGGTAACCCGTTCCTTTCACGTCTCGGCTCCCCGGGGCACGCGTTCCCGGGATGGTCGTTTCATTCTACGGACGTAACCTCGTTCCGCGGCGTAAGGCTCGCCTCACGAGTCGCGGTGGCCCGTCCGATGGTCGTTTCAGCCAGTTGTACCGGCGTTCACCCCTGTGGCGCCAATAGGGCGATCGTTTCCAGGTGATGGGTCCCGGGGAAGGCGTCGACGACTTCCAGCGATTCGATTCGGTAGCCGTTGTCCGCCCAGGCCCGCGCGTCGCGGGCGAAGGTGGCGGGGTCGCAGCCGATGTGGAGGACAGCCCCGGGCCGGGCGGTGGCGATTGCCCGCACGATGGCGGCGCCGGCGCCGGTGCGCGGCGGGTCGAGGACCACCAGGTCGACCTTGTGCCCGAGCTTGCCGACGGCCGTCTC
>DUOR01000133.1 GCA_012838715.1 Actinomycetales bacterium | reverse complement strand
GCGCGCCTCGGCCGGCGCCCCCGGCACCTCCAGGCGCAGCGGCGCCGACGACAGCGTGCCGCCCGGCCGCACCGGCAGCATCAGGCGGAAACAGCTGCCGACGCCCGGCACGCCATGGGCCTCAAGCTCACCGCCGTGCAGCAGCGCATCCTCGCGGGCGATGGCCAGGCCCAGACCCGTGCCACCGGTGCGGCGCTCACGGGAGGGATCGGCGCGCCAGAAGCGGTTGAACACCAGATCCTCCTGCTCCGGCTTCAGTCCGACGCCCTGGTCGGTGACCGTGAACGCGACGACGGCATCGTCGGCGCGAACCGCCACCACGACGGGGTTGCCCTCCGAATGGTCGATGGCGTTGGCCACCAGGTTGCGCAGGATGCGCTCCACGCGGCGCGAATCGACGGACGCGAACACCGGCGAGTCCGGCATGTCCAACCGCACCTCCGTGCCCGCCTCCTGCGCCACGACCACCAGCGGCTGGAAGGCCGCGTCCACGCACTGGCGCACGTCCACGCGCTCCGCGGACAGGTCCGCGACGCCGGCGTCATGGCGGGAAATCTCCAGCAGGTCCGCGAGCAGCATCTCGAAGCGGTCGAGCTCCGCGATCATCAGCTCGGCGGCGCGGCGCGTGTGCGGCTCCAGAGACTCCGCGTCGTAGTAGATGAGGTCGGCGGCCATGCGCACCGTCGTCAGCGGCGTCCGCAGCTCATGCGACACGTCCGACGTGAACTGGCGCTGCAGGTCGCCGTACTCCTCCAGCTGGCGGATCTGCAGCGACAGCGACTCCGCCATCTTGTTGAAGCTCACCGCCAAGCGCGCCATTTCGTCCTCGCCCTCGACGGCCATCCGCTCCCGAAGGTGCCCCGCCGCGAACCGCTCCGCGATCCGCGACGCCGACCGCACCGGCGCCGTGACCTGGTTGGCGAAGAACCACGTGATGCCCACCAGCAGCAGCGTCATCACCACGGTGGCGCCCGCGAACAGGCCGCGCACCAGGGCCAGCGTCGACTCCTCCCCCGTCATCGGGAAGACGAGGTACAGCTCCAGTCCCGGCACCTCCGACGCCGTCGGCGTACCGATCACCAGCGCCGAATACGTCGACCCGTCGCGGGCCTCCAACGTGTCGTACTGCGAACTGACCATCCCCTGCTGGACGAACGGCCGCAGCTGCCCCGGAATCTGCCCGTCCGACGGCGACATCACGGGCTCCCCGTTGGGGCCGGGCGCCACCAGCACCGCCTCGTAGGCGGCCGCCGCGCCGGCCTCCGTCGTGGTCTGCCGGTCCGACAGGGCCTCGCGCCCCACGTTCAGGCGGGCCTGCAGCCCGTCGGCCCCGCTGGCCGCGATCTGCTGCTCCACGACCCCGCGGGCGCGGTCAATCTCCTCGTTGGCGACGGTGAACTTCGCGTCCATCAACCGCTGCGCGACGATGGACACCAGCGCGAAACCGAGGATGCCGACGACGAGCACCGACACCATCATCACCGACGTGACCACGCGCATCTGCAGCGACGTGCGCCACATGTGCGCGATCCGGCGCCACCGGTCGCCCACGCCGTCGGTCAGGTTCCGCCAGCCTTCCGCCATCAGGTCCTCTCCACGCGTCCGCCCGGGGGCGGTGGCGCACCCTCCGGCGCACCGCACGTACAACGGGCCGCCAGGCTACCCGCCCGGACCGGCCCGCCGCGTCACTCCCCGGTCTTGTAGCCGACGCCGCGCACCGTCAGCACGATGCGCGGGTTCTCCGGGTCCTTCTCGATCTTCGAGCGCAAACGCTGGACGTGGACGTTGACCAGGCGGGTGTCCGAGGAGTGGCGGTAACCCCACACCTTCTCCAGCAGCTCCTCGCGGCTGAACACCTGCTTCGGGCGCTGGGCGAGCGCCAGCAGCAGATCGAACTCCAGCGGGGTCAGCGAAATCTCCTGGCCGTCGCGGGTGACCGCGTGGCCCGGCACGTCGATGACCAGGTCGCCGATCTCCAGCTGCTCGTCCGGCTCCTCGTCCTGGCGGCGCAGGCGCGCGCGCACGCGGGCGACGAGCTCCTTCGGCTTGAACGGCTTGGTCACGTAATCGTCCGCACCGGACTCCAGGCCGAGGACCACGTCGACGGTGTCCGTCTTCGCGGTCAGCATGATGATCGGCACCGTCGAATCCTCGCGGATGGTGCGGCACACGTCGACGCCGCCCATGCCGGGCAGCATCAGGTCGAGGAGGATGAGGTCCGGGTCCTCGCGGCCGGCCGCCTGGACGGCGTCCAGGCCATCGTCGACGACCACCGTGTCGAACCCCTCGCGCTGGAGGACCATCGTGAGCATCTCGGCGATGGCGGGATCATCGTCGACTACCAGGATTTTCGCACTCATGGGCCCCATCCTATCGGGGTTGGGCCCGTCAGCGGCCCAGGGAGCCCAGGATGCGCGTCACAAGTTCCCCGGCGTCGCCCTCGCTGCGCAGCCACGGCGACG
>DUOR01000132.1 GCA_012838715.1 Actinomycetales bacterium | reverse complement strand
GATGTAAAGCTCCCCCCGGGCAGTGTGGCCCGTGGGACGGGAGCGCCCGATTGGGTCGGGATTGGCCTGGCGGGACTGGCCCACCCGATTCCCCACCCTCCCCCTCCCCGGAAACGCCGAAGGCGGGGCCCCGTTCCCACGGGACCCCGCCTGAAACGGCAGGAAGTTGACTCGTTCTTCTACGGAGTCTGTTTCATTGTGCTGGGCCTTGACCGCGGCCCCGGTGCGGGAATGTGGTGGCGCGTCCGGGCTCGTCCCCGGCGCGCCGCCCAGTTACTCCTGGGAGTCGCGCTTAGAAGCGGACGTAGGAGTTGACCGGCATGTAGGAGGCCGAGGTCTCGTGGACGACGTCGCCGGCCTGCGGGGCGTGGATGACGTTGCCGTTGCCGGAGTAGATGCCGACGTGGGTGGCGCCCGGGTAGAAGACCACGATGTCGCCCAGGGACGGGGTGCCGACCTGCTGGCCACCGGAGGCCTGGGCCTGCGAGGTGCGCGGGATGGCCTTGCCGACCTGCTGGTAGGACCAGGAGGTCAGACCGGAGCAGTCGAAGCCACCGGGCTGCGTGCCGCCCCAGACGTACGGGGTGCCGATCTGGGAACGGGCGGCATCGACGATCTTCTGGCCGGTGGAGACGGCCGGAGCGGCAGCCTGGCCGAAGTTGGCGGCGGCCAGGGCGTCGCCGCCCGCGATGGCGCCGGCGATGCCCTCGATGTTCTGGACGCCCGGGACGTCGAAGGAACCGATGTCGATGCCCAGCGGGTTGGCGCCGGCCGGGGCGGCCAGGGCGGTGACGCCCGCGATGGTGGCGCCGGCGACGGCGGCGTTGCGGATGAACTTGGACTGGCGGTGGTGCTTACCCATGATGAAAAACTCCGTGTTTCTTCCTGTTGTTCGCCTACCGGGTTAGCTGACGGGTTCGGGAGAGTTTGGAAGACTCCCTACCCTCCGGCTCGCGCCGGTGGGATTCACCCCGATACGAGGTGGGTCCCCGGTTCGGCCCGCAGGGGCCGATTGGGCTTTGGTTTCCTGCCATGAGCTGAAGCCACCGTGATGACCCCTGCTTCAATGTCTCGGCAAGATTACGAAACGGGATCGAAGCTTGTCCAGCCGACACAGCGAAACATCCCCGAAACCCCGCCGTTATCGAAGTGCGCCCTCTTTTGTTACCGCGCCGTTATCGAACGTTCCCATCCAGCCCGCACCGCCACAAGGATGGTCACATTCCCGTCGCTGCCTGCACTTTCATAACGAACCGAACGGGCGACCACGCTTCACCGATGTTCGGTAAACAGTGCTGGAAATAGCCTTAATGTGATCCCCGTCACATTGTTGGGATTCGGTCCCCAATCACCCCAAGTTTCACATCGGTAACCCGGTTCCGGCCGCCCCGGGACGCCCCGGTCGTCGGCAAGCACCGCCACGACCCGGCAACCCGCCCCCGGCACGGCCATGCGCCGGGCAATCCGGGCGACGTTCTAGGGTGAGGGGCGATGAAGGACGACCCGATGCAGCTGAGTTTCGGCGACGCCACCGGCACCCCGGAAATGGCGCTCGCCGAAACCACGTTCGTCGTGGTCGACCTGGAAACCACCGGGATGCGCGCACCGGACGACCACATCATCGAGATCGGCGCCGTCCGCGTCCGCGGCGGCGTCGAGCAGGGCCGGTTCTCGGCGCTCATCGACCCGGGCGTGAACCTGCCTGCCGCCATCACCCGCCTGACGGGCATCCGGGACGCCGACCTGCGCGGCAAACCGCAGCTGGGCACCGTGCTGCCGGAATTCCTCCGCTTCGCCGAAGGCGCCGTGTGGGTCGCGCACAACGCGCCCTTCGACATCGGCTTCCTCAAGGCGTCCTGCGCGCAACTGGGGCTGCCCTGGCCGGCGCCGACGGTGGTGGACACCCTCACGCTCGCGCGGCGCCTCCTCGACCGCACGCGCACCGGCAGCTTCCGCCTGGGCGACCTGGCCCGTTTCGTGGGCTCCGACACCAAGCCCACGCACCGTGCCCTCGACGACGCCGCCGCCACCGTCGACGTCCTGCACCACCTCATCGAGCGCCTCGGCGGCCACGACGTGGAGACCGTCGGCGAGCTGTCCACCTTCACCCCGGACGTCGACCCGCGCATCCGGGAGAAGAAGGCGCTCATCGCGGACGCGCCGCACTCCCCCGGCGTCTACGTTTTCCGCGGCGCCGGCGGCGAAGCCTTATATGTAGGTACCGCCGTGAATCTGCGCAGGAGGCTGCTGCAGTATTTCACCGGCGCGGACCCGCGCCGCCGCATGCGCGAGATGGTCATGCTCGCCGAGGCCGTCGACGTCGTCGAATGCGCCCACGGCATGGAGGCCGAGGTCCGCGAGGCCCGCATCCTCGCCGCCCTCCGCCCGCCGTACAACCGGCGCCGCAAGGAACCCAACCGCGCGTGGTACCTGAACCCGCCGACGAAGCGCGCCGGGGTGCGTGTTTCCCGCATCCCCGACGCGCAGGGCACCATCGGCCCCTTCCGCACGCGCAACGCCGCCCAGGAAGCCCGTGAGGCCCTGGACCTCGGTCCGGAGGACTTCGCCGACGCCGCCGCCGAACTCGAGTGGGGCGGCGCCGACCGCGTGGCCGACCTAATCG
>DUOR01000131.1 GCA_012838715.1 Actinomycetales bacterium | reverse complement strand
CCCGGTGCGCGGCTCGGTCACAGCCGGGGGCCCATGTCGGCCGCGGCGTCGAGCACCTCCCGCCCCCACGCCGCGTACGGGGAGGGCGACAGTCGCTCGACGGGCCCGGAGATGGACAGCACCGCGACGATTTCGCCGGTCGAATCGCGGACCGGTGCGGAGACGCTCGCCAGCGCCGGGTCGCGTTCGCCCATGGATTCGGCCCAGCCCCGCGTGCCGACGTCGGAAAGTTCGGCGGCCGTGAAGTCCGCCCCGGGGAGCATCCGCTCCGCCAGGCCGGGCGGACCGTAGGCCAGGAGGACCTTGGCGGCCGAACCGGCGGTCAGGGGCATGCGGGAGCCGACGGGTACGGTGTTGCGCAATCCGGTCGCCGGCTCGAGCGAGGCGATGCAGGTGCGGGTGTCGCCGGTGAGTCGGTACAGCTGCACCGATTCGCCGGTGGTCTCCATGAGGCGGGGGAGGACGTGCGCGGCGGCGTCGGCAAGCAGATCGGACGTGACGGGCGTCAGGTCGGACAGCCCGGGGCCGATGGTCCAGCGGCCGTCGGGCGTGCGGGTGACCAGGCGGTGCACCTCCAGCGCGGTCGCGAGGCGGTGGGCCGTCGCGCGGGGCAGGCCCGTGCGCTCGCACAACTCGGCCAGGGTGCAGGGTCCCGCGGCGACCGTGGTGAGGATGAGGACGGAACGGTCGAGGACCTTGATCCCGCTCATCGGGGCGGCGTCGGCTGTGCTAGTCTGTCCCATGACATGATATTAACATCTCACTCCCTGGGACGCCCGGGGGTGCGGTGCGGAAGGCCGGAAACGGCCCGGGAACCAGGCCGGAAAACCGGACCGGAAACCCGGATCGGGAACCGGCCCTGAACCAGCCCAGACAGATCAACCCAGACCCCGACCGGAGAGGTGACCATGGCCACCACGGACGCCAGCCCGAAGACGCTCGCCGAAAAGGTGTGGCGCGACCACGTCGTCAAGCACGGTGAGAACGGCGAACCCGACCTCATCTACATCGACCTCCACCTCGTCCACGAGGTGACCTCCCCGCAGGCCTTCGACGGCCTGCGCCTGGCCGGCCGCAAGGTCCGCCGCCCGGACCTCACCATCGCCACCGAGGACCACAACGTGCCCACCGACGGCGCGGCCGGCGGTGCCATCGAGCTCATCACCGAGCCGACCTCCCGCACCCAGATCGCCACCCTGCGCTCCAACGCGGAGGAGTTCGGCATCCGCCTGCACCCGATGGGCGACATCGAGCAGGGCATCGTCCACGTCGTCGGCCCGCAGCTGGGCCTCACCCAGCCCGGCACCACCGTCGTCTGCGGCGACTCCCACACCGCCACCCACGGCGCGTTCGGCGCGATGGCGTTCGGCATCGGCACCTCCGAGGTCGAGCACGTCCTGGCCACCCAGACCCTGCCGCTGAAGCCGTTCAAGACCATGGCCGTCAACGTCTCCGGCGAACTGCGCCCCGGCGTCACCTCCAAGGACCTCATCCTCGCGGTCATCGCGAAGATCGGCACCGGCGGCGGCCAGGGCCACGTCATCGAGTACCGCGGCGAGGCCATCGGGAAGCTGTCGATGGAGGCGCGGATGACCATCTGCAACATGTCCATCGAGGCCGGCGCCCGCGCGGGCATGATCGCCCCCGACGCCGTCACCTACGAGTACCTCAAGGGCCGCCCCCACGCCCCGCAGGGCGAGGAATGGGACGCCGCCGTGGAGTACTGGGACTCCCTGGTCACCGACGAGGGCGCCGAGTTCGACACCGTCGTCGACATTGACGGCTCCGCCCTGACCCCGTTCGTCACCTGGGGCACCAACCCCGGCCAGGGCGTCCCCCTCGGCGAATCCGTCCCGGACCCCGTGCTCATCGCCGGCGACGACGAGCGCCTCGCCGCCGAGCGCGCCCTCGAGTACATGGATCTCAAGGCCGGCACCCCGATGCGCGACATCCCCGTCGACGTCGTCTTCGTCGGCTCCTGCACCAACGGCCGCATCGAGGACATGCGCGCCGTGGCGGACGTCCTCAAGGACCGCAAGGTCGCCGACGGCGTGCAGATGCTCGTCGTCCCCGGCTCCGCCCGCGTCCGCGCCCAGGCCGAGGAGGAGGGCCTCGACGCCGTCTTCACCGCCGCCGGCGCCGAGTGGCGCATGCCCGGCTGCTCCATGTGCCTGGGCATGAACCCCGACCAGCTCGAGCCGGGCCAGCGCTGCGCCTCGACCTCGAACCGCAACTTCGAGGGCCGCCAGGGCAAGGGTGGCCGCACCCACCTGGTCAGCCCGGCCGTCGCCGCCGCGACCGCCGTCGCCGGCCGCCTGGCCTCCCCCGAAGACCTCTAAGCGAAGCACGGACCAGAAAGGACACCCCGATGGAGAAGTTCACCACCCACACCGGTGTCGGCGTTCCGCTGCGCCGCTCCAACGTCGATACCGACCAGATCATCCCGGCCGTCTACCTCAAGCGCGTCACCCGCACGGGCTTCGAGGACGGCCTGTTCAAGAACTGGCGCGTCAACGAGGACGACTTCGTCCTCAACCGCAAGACCTACGCCAACGGCTCCGTGCTGGTGGCCGGCCCGGACTTCGGCACCGGCTCCTCCCGCGAGCATGCCGTCTGGGCGCTGATGGACTACGGCTTCCGCGTCGTCATCTCCTCCCGTTTCGCCGACATCTTCCGCGGCAACTCCGGCAAGGCTGGCCTGCTGGCCGCCACGATGGAGCAGTCGGACGTCGAGCTGCTGTGGAAGAAGATGGAGAACGAGCCGGGCCTGGAGCTCACCGTCGACCTGGAGGCGCGCACCGTCACCGCCGGCGATTCGGTGCTGCCCTTCGAAATCGACGACTACACCCGTTGGCGTCTGATGGAGGGCCTCGACGACATCTCGCTGACGCTCCGAAATGAGGCTGACATCAACGCTTTTGAGGAGTCCCGCCCGGCCCACAAGCCGCGCACCCTCCAGTAAAACCGCAGGCAGCGCCCACTAAAGGGGGTGTCTGTTCGCGTGGCGGCCCCACGCATCCGGGGTTACGTTGTGGAAAGCCCGGCACACGGGGGCGAATCGCGCCCCGTGGGCCGGAAGTCACCCGCGGCCGGTGGTTCCCGGCCGTGCCGTCGCCCGCAGCACTGGAGGCCCACCCGCGATGAACAAGGCCGACCTCGTCGCCGAGCTCGCCGAGAACCTGAACCTCAACCAGTCCGACGCCGCCGCCGCGATCGAAGGCACGCTGGACATCATCGTCCGGGCCGTCGCGGCGGGGGAGTCGGTGACCATCATGGGCTTCGGCACCTTCGAGGCCCGCGACCGCGCGCCCCGCACCGCCCGCAACCCGCACACGGGTGAACCGGTGCCGGTGCCCGCGACCCGCACGCCGGCGTTCCGCCCGGGCAATTACTTCCGCACCGTGGTCAAGGACGGCAACATCCCGGAGGACGGCCGCATCTCGGTGCGCCGCAGTTCCTCCCACACCGGCTTCGAGGCCTGATCCCGCCCGGCCGCCGCGCATATCACCGTCGGCAAGCGGAAAACCCCCGTGACCTTCCCGGTCGCGGGGGTTTCGCTTCCCGACGCCGTGG
>DUOR01000130.1 GCA_012838715.1 Actinomycetales bacterium | reverse complement strand
GCGGCACCGACGTCCACCTGGTGCTGGCGGACCTGCGCAACTCGGAGATGAACGGCCAGGAGGCCGAGGACCTGCTGCACGAGGTCGGCATCACCGTCAACCGCAACGCCGTGCCGTTCGACCCGCGCCCGCCGATGGTCACCTCCGGCCTGCGCATCGGCACCCCGGCGCTGGCCACCCGCGGCTTCGACGAGAAGGCCTTCACCGAGGTCGCCGACATCATCGGCACCGCCCTGGCCGCCGGCAAGAACGCCGACACCCAGGCCCTGCGCGCCCGCGTGGCCAAGCTGGCCGACGAGTTCCCGCTGTACGAGGGCCTCGAGGACTGGACCATCGTCTAAGTCCGGCCCCCACCGGTTCTTCCCGGCTTTTCCCCGGGCCGCGGCCCCGCACCTTCCCGGTGCGGGGCCGCTTTTTCGTGCGCCGGGTTGGGGCGGTCGGTGCTTTCCGACGGGCGGGGCCCGCCGCCCGCGCACTTTCCGACGGGCAGGGCCCGGCGTCCGTGGGGAGTCCGGCGAATCCGGGGTTGCGGGGGCTTGCGCGGGGATAGCGTAGGGGGCATGGAATTCGTTTCGATGCACCGCGACGGCGGGCTGCTGACCATCACCATCGACCGCCCGGAGGGCCACAACTCCCTGAACCGCGCACTGCGCCTGGAGCTGCGCGAAGCGTTTGAGGCGGCGGCGTCGGCAAGCGACCCCGCGACGGCGGCCCCGGTTGACGTCGGCGACAACGGCGGAAGCGGCGGCGGCCGCGGCGGCGACGGGCGCGGCGACGGAGGCCGCGGCGACGACGGGCTGGTTCGGGCGGTGCTGCTGCGGGGCGGCAAGAACGTGTTCTGCACTGGCCAGGACCTGAAGGAACACCTGGCGGAGATGAAGGACCCTGCGGCGATGGACAAGGTCGACACGGAGTACAACCCGATGGTCGCGGCGCTGGCGTCGATTCCCGTTCCCGTGGTGGCGTCGGTCAATGGCTCGGCGGCGGGCGCGGGCTGGTCGCTGGCGCTGAACTGCGACTTCCGCGTGGCGGCGGAGACGGCGTCGTTCAAGGCGGCGTTCCCGTCGATTGGCCTGGCCACGGATTGCGGCATCAGCTACCTGCTGCCGAAGCTGGTCGGGCCGGCGAAAGCGGTCGAGCTGCTGTTCGCGGATAAGCCGGTGAAGGCTGCGGAGGCGCTGGAGCTGGGGCTGGTCACCAAGGTCGTCGAAGGGGACGACGCCGACGCGGCCGCCGAAGAGTTCGCCCGCGGCCTGGCCGACGGCCCGACCGGCTCCTACCGCGAAATCAAGGCGCTGTTGGCGGACACGGTCGCGCTGCTGGACATCGCCGACCGGGAATCGGGCGCGCAGAAGCGGTTGGTGACCTCCCGGGACCATGCCGAGGCCGTCGACGCCTTCCTGAACAAGCGCGCCCCGAAATTCACCGGGCGGTAAGGCGCGGGCGGGCGCTGCGGCCGGCTCGGCCGGCCGCCGTCAGGATTCGTCGAGGGTGAACAGGCCGGTGACGCGCCAGCGGCCCTCGGTTGACTCGTAGTATCCGGCGATGTCGTCGGGGTTATCCGGATCGGCGCGGAACCACCAGGTTCCGGTGTCGGCGCAGTTCCGCCTGCCCGTGGTGATGACCTCTTCGTAAACGCGGGTGCCGCCTTGAATGCCGATGTACTGGAGCGTTCCCGAGCAGTTCAGGGACGGGTATTCGATCCAGCCCCCACGTGCGATGATTTCGATTCGGGCCCGGAAAGTGCTGTCGTCCGTGCGTCCCTCCGTGTCTTCCTGGTGCAGGTACGGGCCGGTGAAGGCGCCTTGCGGCAGGGACGGGGCGTCCGTGGAATTCCAATCGCCGGAAATGAAGGGCTCGCCTTTGATGTCGTCGATGTGCCGACTCGTGATGGAGCCGGATTCGAAATGGGGGCGGTCCGGTGCGGTGGCCGGCGGCTGCCCCGATGAGGTGGCTTCCGACCGGCCGTCACGCTCTTGCGGGTCGGCGGCACGGACCACCAAACCGGTGGCATCATCGCCGTCATCCGAATCGCCGAGTGCGTTCATGCCGAAGTAGCCCGCGGCGACGGCCACCGGGATGATGGCCAGGATCGCCACGACGGGGATCCACTTCCTGCGTTTCCGCGGGGGTTTCCCGGAAGCGGCCTGGGGCGGAAACCCGGACGGCGGAAACCCGGACGGCGGAAACCCGGTCGGTGGCGGGGGCGGTGGCGGGGCGTTGCCGGGAGGGGGCGTCGGCGGGGAAAAGCGAGGGGACCCCTGAGGCGGTGGCGCGTGCCCCGGCTGGGGCGGGAATTCCGAGGTCACCGCATCGTGGCCGGACGCGGGAGCATTCGGCCCCGGCGCCGGGTTCCGGGGTGGCGACGATTGCGGGCGGAAGCCCCACCCCTCGTCATTCAGGTTGCCGTTTCCACCAGACGCAGTCATGGTGCCGAGCGTAACGGGGAACTTCGGCGGAATTTTCCGGGCGACCACGGAAGAGGTCGCCCGGTCGCAGGGTGCCGCATCATCGAAGCCCCGCCCCCGCACAAACACCGACGGCCCGCTCCCTCGCGGGGAACGGGCCGTCGGCAAGCACAGGGGAAAGGCACGGGCGCGGTGCCCGGGGGAGGGGCGCCTAGGCGGCGCCGCCCTTGGCGATGCGGCGGGAGATGATTTCCTTCATGATCTCGTTGGTGCCGCCGTAGATGGTCTGCACCTTGGTGTCGAGGTAATGCGTGGAAATCGGGTACTCCAGCATGAAGCCGTAGCCGCCGAACATCTGCAGGCAGCGGGTGACCATGTCCTGCTGCTCCTCGGTGGTCCAGAACTTCGCCATCGCCGCGGTGGTCTCGTCGAGCTTGCCCTCGTTGTGGGCCAGCACGCACTGGTCGACGAAGGCCTGCAGAGCGGTGATGCGGGTCAGCATGTCGGCGAGGTAGTGGCCGTGGACCTGGTGGTTGATGAGGGCCTGACCGAAGGTCTCGCGCTCCTGCGCGTAGTTGTAGGCCAGGGTCCAGGCGCGGCGGGAGGTGGCCACCGAGCCGACCGCCAGGGTCAGGCGCTCGTGCGCCAGGTTGGTGCGCAGGTAACCGAAGGCGGCGCCCTCCTCGCCGAGGAGGTTCTCCGCCGGGACGCGCACGTTGTCGAAGTGCAGCTCCGCGGTGTCCTGGGCCTTCAACCCGACCTTCTTCAGCGGGCCGGTCTTGGAGTAGCCCTCGAGGTCGGAGTCGACGACGAACATGGAGACGCCGGCGCGGCCCTTCGACGGGTCGGTGATGGCGGCGACCAGCGCGAAGTCCGACAGCACGCCGTTGGAGATGAACGTCTTGGAGCCGTTGAGCACCCAGTGATCGCCGTCGCGCTTGGCGAAGGTGCGCATGCCGGCCAGGTCGGAACCGGCGCCCGGCTCGGTCATGGCGAGGCAGCCGATCAGGTCGCCGGCGTTCATCGGCGCGAGGTACTTCTTCTTGAGTTCCTCGGAGGCGAACTTGGCCAGGTACGGGGCGACCAGGTCGTTGAGGGTGCCGAAGGCCACGACGATGGAGCCGGAATCCGCGTTGGTCAGTTCCTCGTTGAGGACCTGGTTGTAGCGGAAGTCCATCTCGCCGCCGCCGCCGTACTCCTCCGGCGTCGACATGCCGATGAGGCCCAGCTCGCCGGCCTTCTTGAACAGCTCACGGTCGGGCATGCCCTCCTCGTGCCAGCGCTCGACGTTGGGGGCGACCTCCTTCTCGACGAAGCCGCGGACCATGTCGCGGAACATCTCGTGCTCTTCGGAGAAGTGGGTGCGGGGCAGGAAATCCTTCATGGTGGGCGTCTCCTCTTTGATGAAGTGGGTCGTGCGTCCGGTGGTGCAGTTCGACGTGGCGCCGACTGCGCGGTCTTGCGGTGGCTGGGCGCCGGGGGTGGTTGAACACCCGCCCGCGACCGCGCTCCACCACGGTTAGCTCTGTATCCACCATTATGCATAAATATGTGACTCGCAACACTCGTTTTGGTGACCTGCCCCCGAATGTGCAGGTCGTGAGGGTGTAGTCACGTTTTCCGGGGCCCGTTTCGGCGCCGTCGCGGGCATGTTCCGGCGGGTGCGGGCGCGGGGCCGCACCGCGCGAAACTTATGTCCCCATCGCTTGCCGACGCCGTTGGCGTTACCCCCGGTTCGCATCCCGCACGTGTGAATTAGGCGATCCTAAAAATGTGGCGTTCACCAGTGGCTTCCCGGGATCGTGCGGCGGTTGGCGCCGGCGACGACGGGGGTGATTAACGGAAGGATTTCGTTGCGTTATTCACGAAGTCGCAGGTGGGGGGATATCGTCAAGGGCAGTGGTCATCCACGACAGTCACCGCAACCTCCAATTGCACACGAAAAGCGAGGCGGCACATCCCTTGGAACAGGATGTGCCGCCTCGCTTTTTGGTTTGCCGCTGTGCCGCCTCGTTTGTTGGTTTGCCGCCTTTTGGTTTGCTAGCCCGCCCAGTGCTGCGCGAGCAGCGCGTTGACCGGGCCGGGGCGCTCCACGCCGACGAGGTGCTTGGCCGGGGAGATGGTCGCCATCGTCGACCGGGGGATGCCCTCGTGCAGCTGCCGCACGACGTCCAGGGCAGTGGAGGTGTCCTGCTCACCGGCGATGACCAGCGTCTTCGCGGTGATATCGGCCAACCTGGCACGGGAATCGAATGCCGCGATGGCGTGGCAGCAGCCGGCGTACCCCGCGTCCGGGGTCGCCGTGATGCCGTCGACGAAGCGCTGCGGCAGTTCGGGATTGTCCTCGAAACAGCCGTCCGTGAACCAATTTCCGACGACTCCCTCGGCGAGCGCGCCCGTACCCTCGGCCCGCACCTTCGCGGCGCGGTCAACCCAGTTGCCGGTTTCGCCGAACTTCGGGGCCGTCGCCATCAGCACCAGCGACTCGAGGCGTTCCGGATGCTCCAGCGCAATCGTCTGCGCCACCGCACCGCCCATCGACACCCCGACCAGGTGAACGCGCCGTGCGCCCAACTCGTCGAGGAGCCGGATCACGTCGTCGGCAAGCGACCCCATGTCGTACTCGCCCTCGGGGGCGGGGGACCCGCCATGGCCGCGCAAATCGACCGCGACGACGCGGAACCGATCCGACAGGGCCTCCACCTGCGGCGACCACATCGAACGGGACGCGCCCAGGGAACCGAGGAGCACCGCGACGGGCGCATCCTCCGGGCCGGTGACGTCATGGGCGAGGGCAACGGTGTCGGTCATGGGAACCTCCGGGGCGTCGTCTGGGTCGTCGTCTGTGTCGTCGGTCGTTCGGGGTGTCGGGCGTTCGGGGCGTCGGGAGGGTGCGGGGCGTCGGGAGGGGGCGGGGTCAGTTCCCGTCGGGTGAGAGTTGGGTCAGTCCTCGCCGGCTTCGTCGGCGGCCTCGATGCGGCCGCCGTCGCCCTTTCCGCCGTCGGCGCCGGCGTCGGCACGCTCGGCGGCCTCGGCGCGCTGCTCCGCCATGGACGTGCGCGCGGCGCTGAGCCACTCCGGCTGATCGGCAAGGAGCGCCTTGATGTCCTCCGTGGTCAGCGGCTTGTCCATCTCGTTCTTCTTCAGCGCCGTGATGGTGATGCCCAGCCGGCGCGCCACCTCGGGCCGCGGATGCGGGCCATTGCGGCGCAGCTCCGCCAGCCACTCCGGCGGGTTCTGCTGCAGCTCCACGAACTCCTCGTGGCTCAAGTCCGACTGCTGGAATTCTTCGGGCGTCGCGGGCAGGTAGACGCCCAGCTTCTTGGCCGCGGTCAGGGGTTTCATGGCAACCACGGTAGCACCGGCCCCGGACCGCGGGCATGGGCGCGGGCGCTCCGCAATTAGGATGAACCCATGCCGGAACCCACCGACGCACCCGCCGATTCGCCCGCCGACGCCACACCCGACGCAGCCGCCGCCGAGGCCCACGGAGTTGTGCCCGGGGCCCACGGAGTTGTGCCCGGGGCCCTGCGCATCGCGTTCGTGCCGGGCGTGATGCCCGAAAAGTGGTTCCGCCGGTACCGCGAACGCACCACGCTGCCGCTGACGGGTTTCTCCGACGACGAACCGCTGACCGCGCTTGCAGACGGCCGCGCCCGCATGGCCCTGGTCCGCGGCGAACCCGACGACGATGCGCTGCACCGCGTCCGGCTGTACGACGAGGCCCCCGGCGTCGCGGTGGAAAAGGAGCACGTCCTGTCGGTGACGAAGGACACCGACGTCGCCGCACGGGTGGATCTCGCCGACGACCTGGTGCTCCTCGAATCCGCCGACCCCGCCGAGGTCCGGGAGATGCTGCAGGTCGTGGCCACCGGCGCCGGTATCGTCCTGGCCCCGCGGCCGCTGCTGCGCGCGCTGAACGCCCGCGGCGTCATGCACCGCGACGTGGAGGCGGCCCCCGGCGCCGAGCCGACCACCATCTGGTTGACCTGGCCGAAGGAGCATGACGACGACGTGACGCAGGAGTTCGTCGGCATCGTCCGCGGGCGCCGCGAAGGGTCCCGCCGATCCGTGCTCGGAGCGGACTCCGGGCCTGCGGGCGAGGGGCGACCCAAGCTCAGCGCCCGGCAGAAGGCGCTGGCCAAACAGGAACGCCGGGCCGCGGCGCAGGGCGGCTCGGGCGGTAAGGGGGGCTCAGGTGGCAAGGGCAGCAAGGGCGGCTCGGGCGGCAAGGGCGGCTCGGGGTCTTCCCGTGGCGGACGGGGTTCGGGGGCTTCCCGTGGCCGCAAG
>DUOR01000014.1 GCA_012838715.1 Actinomycetales bacterium | reverse complement strand
GGGTGGCGGGCCCGGGCAGCGGCTTCGCGATGAAGCTGCCGACGGCCGTGCCCTTCACCGCCATCGCCGCCGGCTCGGAGTTCACCCTGGCCCTCGATCATGAGGGCGGCGTGTGGTCCTGGGGCCGCAACGACCGTCATCAGCTGGGGCTCGGCGCTGCGGCGATGCAGCTGGGCGGGCCGAACGCCGGGCGCGTGGCGCTGCCGGGGCCCGCGACCCGGATTTTCGCGGGCGACATGCACGCCGGCGCGCTGCTCGAGGACGGCAGCCTGTTCGTGTGGGGCGCCAACGATTCCGGTCAGGCGGGTGCGGCGCTCGTTTCGCGCACCGTGCCGGCGCCGGTGCAGGTGCCGTTCCCGGCGGACGCTGGCCCCATCGTCGACGCCGACGCCGGCAAGGACTTCACCGTCTGCGTCAGCGAGGCGGGGCAGGTGTTCGTGTGGGGCAACAACGGCAACGGCATCTTCGGCAACGGCTCGCGCCTGGGCAAGAGCCACCTGCCGATGCCGCTGGTGATGGGGTAGCGGCTCGGGTCGCGGCGCGGCCGTGGCCGGATTGGCGGCCGGGGTAGCCGCCCCCGCTCCCGCCGGCCGTCACCAGTTCGACGGCGCGTAGTCCTTCAGGAACACCCCGGAGTATTCGGTGCCGCGTTCGCCGGCGACGATGGGGTGGTAGACGCGGGCGGCGCCGTCGATGAGGTCGAGGGGCGCGTGGAAACCTTCCTTGGCCAGGCGTTCCTTGGTCACGTGGGGGCGTTCGTCGGTGATCCAGCCGGTGTCGACGGCGGTCATCAGGATGCCCTTCTCGCGCAGTTCGCCGGAGGAGGTGCGGGTCAGCATGTTCAGCGCGGCCTTCGCCATGTTGGTGTGCGGGTGGCCGGGGCCCTTGTAACCGCGGCCGAAGACGCCCTCCATCGCGGAGACGTTGACGATGTACTTGCGCCGGAACTTCGACGCCTCCATCGCCGGGCGCAGCCGGTTGACCAGGATGAACGGGGCGACGCTGTTGCACAGCTGCACCTCGAGGAGCTCCACCGGGTCGACTTCGCCGACGGTCGCCACCCACGAGTTGTGCGCCACCAGGTCGGGGATGAGCCCGCCGGCGTCGACGGCCGTGCCCTCCGCCACGCGCGCCAGGGACGCCGAGCCGCCGGTCAGCGCCGCCGATACCAGAGCGTTCGCCGCCGACTCGCTGCCCGCGGGCGCCGCGCCCTCGCCGGTGCCGTCGCCGTTGCCAGTGTCAGTGCCCCCGCCATCGCTTGCCGACGCCGGCGCCGCGGCGTCCGGTTCGCCGTGCGGGGAACCGTCGGAAAGCGAACCGGTGATGGCGGCCCCGGCGGCGCCGGTGAGCTGGCCCGGGTGGATGGCGGTGGTGCGGCCGAGGCTGACCCAATCGACGGGGGTGTCCAGCGGCGCGGATTCGCCGTCGACGAGGCCGGAGTAGGCGCCCGCGCTGCGGCGGACGGTCTGGGCCGCGTTGTTGATGAGGATGTCCAGCGGCCCCTGCGCGGCGACGTCGTCGGCGAGGCGGATGACCTGCGCGGGGTCACGGAGATCGATGCCGATGACGCGCAGGCGGTGCAGCCAGTCCGCGGAATCGGGCTGCGCGGTGAAGCGGCGCACCGCGTCCTTGGGGAAACGGGTGGTGACGGTGAGGTGCGCGCCGTCGCGGAGCAGACGCAGCGCGATGTGCATGCCGATTTTGGCGCGGCCACCGGTCAGCAGCGCGCGCCGCCCGGTGAGGTCGACGCGGGCGTCGCGCCACATGCGGTTCGCCTCGGCGCAATCCGGGCACAGCTGATGGTGGAACCGGTCGACCAGGGTGAACGGTTCCTTGCAGATGTAGCAGTTTTGGGGACGGAGCAGCTCGCCCGCGAACCGCTCCGGGTCGATGGGCTCGGCCGACTGCCGCGCGGACGTCAGCTCGCGCGCGGGCTTGAGGTCCAGACCGAGCGTCTCGTCGTCGATGCGCTCGGGGGAACCGGTCGCCGTCGCCTCGATGACGGCACGGTCCGCCGCCAGCCGCGCATCCTTCGCTTTCCGACGGCGGTTCCGCTTCACTTCCTTGAACAGTCGGCCCACCGCCCGCTGCAGCGTCACCGAGTCGGGGTGCTCGGCCGGCAGGCGGCCGCCCTCCTGGAGGACGCGCAGGCACGTCGCCAGATCATCCGGATCGATGCCGGGGACGTTGGCGGACGTGTCGGGGGAGGTGGGGGAAGTGTCGCTCACGCCCCGAATCGTATCCAGGGCGGTGGCGGCGACCCCAATCGCGCCGGGGCACGCCTCCCGGCACGCCATTCCCACGCGGCCCCGGGACCGGTGGCGCACCCCGCGGGTTCGTCCCATCCGCCACTCCCGTGACCCCGGGCGGGCCGGGGAGGAGCCGCCGCAAGTAACATTCACCACATGGAATGGTTCCTCGGTTTCGTCGACGACTTGTCCTGGTGGCAATTGACGATCCTGATCGTGGATTACTCCATCAAGATCATCGCCATCGGCGTCGTCCCGGAGAACCGCCACCCGTCGTCGTCGATGGCGTGGCTGCTGGTCATCCTGCTGCTGCCGGTGATCGGCCTGCCGCTGTTCCTGCTGCTCGGTTCGCAGACCATCACCGGCCGGCGAAACCGCATCCAGGCCCTGGCCAACGAGCTGATCCTGGAAAGGACCAAGGACCTTCCCGACGTCCCCTCCAATGTGACGCTGGGGAAGAACTCCGCGACGACGGTGCGGTTGTCGCGCAACCTCACCGGCATCCCGTCGGTCACGGCCGTCAACCACGGCGTCTACACCGATTACGAGGGCACCATCGCCCGCATGATCGAGGTCATCGACCAGGCGAAGCGCACCGTCCACGTGCAGATGTACATCTTCGCCCTCGACCCCGTCTCCGAATCCTTCGTGCAGGCGCTGGAACGCGCGCACGAGCGGGGGGTGGCGGTGAAGGTGCTCATCGACCCGATCGGCTCCTACAAGTACCGCGGGTACTGGAAGCTGAAGAAGCGCCTTAACCGCTCGGGCATCCCGTGGCACCCGATGCTGCCGGTCAGCATCGTGAAGCTCACCTTCCGCCGCCTCGACCTGCGCAACCACCGGAAGATCGTCACCGTCGACGGCCAGGTGGCGTTCATGGGCTCGCTGAACATGATCGAGCCGGAGTACCAGCGGAAGAAGAACCATAAGATCGGGCGCCAGTGGGTCGACGCCATGATCGAGGTGTCCGGGGAAGTGGCGCTGCACCTCGACACCGTCTTCGCCATCGACTGGACCAGCGAGGAATTCGACCCGCCGGAAGAGCAGCCCGTCATGGAGCGGCACCCGTACAGCCACTCGGAGCACGGGAACATCGTGCAGGTGCTGCCGTCGGGCCCCGGTTACACGACCATGCCGAACCTGCGCGTGTTCAACGACATGATCTACGCCGCCACGAAACGCCTCATCGTCGTCAGCCCGTACTTCGTGCCGGACGAATCCATGCTGGTGGCCATCACGTCGGCCGCCTACGCGGGCGTGCGGGTGGAGCTGTACGTCAACGAGGAGTCCGACCAGTTCATGGTGGGCCACGCGCAGCAGTCGTATTACCAGGAGCTTCTCGACGCCGGCGTGATCATCTACCGTTACCCCGCCCCGAAGATCCTGCACTCCAAGTTCATGGTCGTCGACGATGAAATCGCCGTGTTCGGGTCGTCCAACATGGACATGCGGTCCTTCGGCCTCAACTACGAGATCACGCTGCTGGCGACGAACGGGTCCATCGTGCCGCGCCTGGTGGACATCGCCAACGAGTACCGCGAACTGTCGTCCGAGCTGACCGCGGAGCAGTGGAAGCAGCGCCCCTGGGGCCAGCGCTACCTGGACTCCGTGTTCCGCCTGACCTCCGCGCTGGTGTAGCGCCGCGCGGCTGCCGCGGCCATGCTTTCCGACGAGCGCGCCCCGGCATACGAGCCACGCGCCCGCCATCCGCCGCCGCATTCACCGCACGACGAAAAAGCGGGCCCCGACCATTTCGGTCGGGGCCCGCACTCTGTGTCCGGAGGGGGACTTGAACCCCCACGCCCGTTAATAGGGCACTAGCACCTCAAGCTAGCGCGTCTGCCATTCCGCCACCCGGACAGGTGATGTTTCACGCGGTTGCCCGCGCTGACTTGAGATAATGTACCCCGTCATCACTTGAGGGGACAAATCAGCTGGTAGACGGCGAATTTCACGCCTGTAAGACGATCCGTCGATCGTTCCGGCATCCGCCCGCGAACGCCGCCGCAGCCGCCGGGCCGGGGGCCGGGGCGGTCGCGG
>DUOR01000129.1 GCA_012838715.1 Actinomycetales bacterium | reverse complement strand
TCCGGTCCGGGCGCCGCCCGGTCGTCCGCCCCGCGCGGCGCGGGATAGCCTCGGGGCATGACCTCCCGCGAGAACGATCACGAGTCCACCCGGTCGGAGGCCACCCAGCCGCAGGGCGATGGCGTCGCCACGAAGCCGCGGCCGGACGACGACCTTGATTTCGATGTTCTCGCGGATCATCTGGCGTTGCTGCTGGCGCAGGAGGATTTGGCGCGCATCGAGGCGCTGATCCGGGACATGAATCCGTCGGACCTCGTCGGCGTGCTGGAGCGGGAGGATCCGGACGACCGGGCCATCATTTACCGGCTGCTCCCCCGCGAACTCGCGATGGAGGTGTTCGAGCGCTTCTCCACCGGCATGCGCGCCGACCTGCTCACCGGCCTGCGGGACGAGCACGTCGTCGGCGTCTTCGAGCACCTCGACCCGGACGACCGGGCCGCGCTCGTCGACGAGCTGCCGGCGACGGTGTCGGCGAAGTTGTTCTCGGGGCTGTCGGAGAAGGAGCGGGAGCTCACGGCGCCGATGCTCGGCTACCCGTCGAGCGCCATCGGCCGCCACATGTCCACGGAGTACATCCGGGTGCGGCCGGACACGACGGCCCGCGACGCGCTGAAGCACGTGCGGGAGCACGGAGCGGAGGCGGAGACCGTCTACCTCATCCTCGTCGCGGGCCCGACCCGGCGGCTTAAGGGGGTCGTCGGCCTGCGGGACATCCTCCTCGCGGAGCCGGACACGCCCATCAGCGAACTCATGCGCGACCCCGAGTTCGTCCGCGGCTCCGAGGACGCGGAGGTCGCCGCCCGCCGCGCGGTGCGCACCTCGCACCTGGTGGTGCCGGTCGTCGACGACGAGCGCCGGCTCATCGGCATCCTCACCGTCGACGACGCGAACCGCATCATCGACCGCGCCGACGAGGAGGACGCGGCCCGCGCCGGCGCCTCCGAACCCCTCGACCGCCCCTACCTGATCACCAGCGTGCCGACGCTCGTCCGCTCCCGCGTGGTCTGGCTGCTCGTGCTCGCCCTGTCGGCGATCCTGACGGTGCAGGTGCTGGAGATGTTCGAGGACGCCCTCGCCGCCGTCGTCACGCTCTCCCTGTTCATCCCGCTGCTGACCGGCACGGCCGGCAACACGGGTTCCCAGGCGGCGACGACGGTGACGCGCGCGCTCGCCGTCGGCGAGGTGCGGCTGCGGGACACGTGGAAGGTCGCGTGGCGGGAGGTGCGCGTCGGCCTGACCATGGGGCTGCTGCTCGGCGTGATTGGCCTGGGCATCGCCGGGCTCGTCTACGGGTGGGAGTTCGGGCTGATCATCGGGCTGACGCTGGTGTCGATTTGCACCATCGCCGCCACCGTCGGCGGCATCATGCCGATGGTCGCCCGCGCCATCAAGGCCGACCCGGCCGTGTTCTCGACGCCGTTCATCTCGACGTTCTGCGACGCCTCCGGCCTCATCGTCTACTTCCTCATCGCAAAGGCGGTGCTGGGGCTGTAGGGGCCCACCGGCCGCCGAACGCCGTTGCCGTCGGGGGATGCCGCGGGGCCCGCGTCGGCACGCACGGCGCAGGCGCCGGGGGCACGCGGCGACCGCCCCCGCAACGGCCCCGCCACCGCCGGAAAAAGGCCGCTTTTTCAGGCAAAAGCCCTCGCGGTGACGCGCGTCACGTATATGGTTCGATTCCACGAAGGAACCGACCTCCGCGCCCGAGGCGGCGCGGTCGCCGAGGAGGCACGAGCCATGTCCACACGCAGCGAATCGACCCGCACCCCCAGCCCCGGAACCGTCAACCCGCGCGTCACCACCGGCGGTGACACCGCGACCTCCGCGCCGGGCGACCGGCTGCGCTCGCGGTTCCGCAGTTCGGCGCGCAACGTCGGCGACCTCATCCGGGGCCTGGCCCCGGTGACGCAGGCGGGCGTGCTCGGGGCGATTGGGCCGGGCGCGCTGCCGAAGGCGGCAACCTCCCTGTACCGCTGGGACTTCATGCCCTCCGGCCTGCTGGGCCTCGCCGCGGCGCGCGATCCGCACCACACGGCGGTCATCGACGACGGCGGCTCCGTCACGTACACCGAGCTCAACGACAACGCGAGCCGCCTCGCCCGCGCGCTGCGCCACGGCGACATCATGCCCCGCGACCGCATCGGCGTGCTGGCCCGCAACCACCGCAACTTCCTGCTGGCGCTGTGCGCGCACGGCCGCCTGGGCACCGACCTGGTGCTGCTGAACACCGGCGCGTCGAAGGAGCAGACGCTGGCGGTCATCCGCGAGCAGAAGATCGACTTCCTCTTCATCGACGAGGAGTTCACCGACCTGCTGCCGGAGGACTTCGACCAGTGCCCGGTGGCCGTGTCCTGGCTGGAGGATTTCGACGACCAGTCGTGCGTCCGCGACGGGTGGACGTCCGTGCGCGACATGCTGCGCACCGCCCCGCCGGAGGCGTGGCCGACCGCGGATCTGCCGCGCCGCCCGCGCCGCGGCCGCATGATCATCCTGACCTCCGGCACCACCGGCACCCCGAAGGGCGCGCGCCGGCCGGAGCCGCATTCGTGGATGCCGGCGTCGTCGATCATGTCGCGCATCCCGCTGCGGCATCACCGGCCCGCGTACCTGGCGGCGCCGATGTTCCATTCGTGGGGTTTCGCCACGGCGCAGCTGTGCATCGCGCTGCGGTCGACGATGATCATGCGGCGCAAGTTCGATCCGATGGACAGCCTCCGCATCATCGAGGCCCATAACCCGCACACCATTTTCCTGGTGCCGACGATGCTGCAGCGCATGGTCGAGGTGATGCCGGAGGACTACGACTACGCCACCTCCCCGCTGGAGATCATCGCGTCGTGCGGTTCCGCCATCCCGGAGGGCGTGGTCAAGCAGTCCCTCGATCGCTTCGGCCCGGTGCTGTACAACATGTACGGCTCGACGGAGGTGTCGTGGGCGACCATCGCCACGCCGGATGAGCTGTTCGCGAACCCCACCACCGCCGGCCGCGCGCCGCTGGGCACCCGCCTGTCCATCCGCGACGCCGACGGCAACGAGCTGCCGGAGGGCGAGACGGGCCGTATTTTCGTCGGCAACGGCATGCTCTACGAGGGGTACACCCGCCCCGGGGCCGACAAGGAAATCATCGACGGCATGGTGTGCACCGGCGACCTCGGTTCGCTTTCCGACGGGCTGCTCCACATCTCGGGCCGCGAGGACGACATGATCGTGTCGGGCGGCGAGAACGTGTTCCCGCGCGAGACGGAGGACGTGCTGTCCGAGCTGGCCGGCATCCGCGAGTGCACCGTCGTCGGCGTGCCGGACGAGCGTTTCGGCCAGGCCCTGGTCGCCTACATCGTCCGGGAGAACAGCCCCGAGGGCGAGGCCCTGGATGACGCCGGCATCCGCGCGTTCGTGAAGGACCGCCTCGCCCGGCATTCCGTGCCCCGCGAGACCGTGTTCATGGACGAGCTGCCGCGCAACGCCGTCGGCAAGGTCGTGCCCCGCATGCTGCCGAAGCCCTGGGAGGACGGGGGCACGGGTGCGGGATCGGCCGCGGGCGATGGCCGCACCGCGGCGCCGGCACGCACCGACGGCGACCGCGTGATGGGCCAGGACCGGCTGC
>DUOR01000128.1 GCA_012838715.1 Actinomycetales bacterium | reverse complement strand
CGGCCCCGGGGTCATTCCCCGGGGCCGGGCCCTTTGTCGCCGGTCCTTCGTTTAGGACGCGTCGGTGACGGTGTGGACGATCATGACGTCGCAGTCGGACTTGCGGGCGACGTCGGACGGCACGGAGCCGAGCAGGCGGCCGGTCAGCGAGTTGATGCCGCGGTTGCCCACGACCAGCAGGTCGGCGTTGTTGTCGTTGACCAGGGACATGAGCGCCTCGACCGGGGAGCCGGCCTTCAGCTCGGTCTTGACGTTCTTCGCGCCGGCGCCCTCGGCGGCGGCCTTCGCGGAGTCGAGGTTCTGCTGGGCCGGGTCGGTGCCCATGACCTGAACGGAATCCTGGCGCAGGGTCTCGGAGGCGTCGCCCTCCGACTCGTAGTAGGCGCAGCCGATGACCAGCGTGGCGTCGAAGGCCGCGGCGATGGCGGCAGCCCGCTCGACCGCGAGAATCGAGGACTTGGAGCCGTCGGTGCCGACGACGATGGTCTTGTATGCGCTCATGAAAACTGCCTTCCGGAAGACTCAATGAGGGGCGGCCGCGAGGTTCTCCGAGTGGTACCGCTCCTGCGATGTACGTCCCCCAACCCTAGCAAAATCCGACCCCGGCGGGCCCCGGTATTCGGGGGGGTTATTCGAGCCCGGCTTCCTCCATGCCGCGTAGCTCCTTGCGCAGATCGGCGATCTCGTCGCGGAGGCGCCCCGCCAGCTCGAACTTCAGCTCCCGGGCCGCGGCGCCCATCTGGGCGGTCATGTCGTCGATGAGTTTCTGCAGCTGCGCCTTGGGCATGCCCTCGACGGAGGCCCGCTCCGCCAGCGCCGCGTCGGCCGAGGCGCCGACCGGGCCGGGTTCCCCGCCGTCCTCGGCGGCGGTCTCGTAGACCTGGTCGAGGATGTCGGCGATCTTCTTGCGCAGCGGCTGCGGGTCGATGCCGTGCTCGGTGTTGTAGGCGATCTGCTTTTCGCGGCGCCGCTCCGTTTCCTCGATGGCGTTGCGCATCGAGTCGGTGACGGTGTCGGCGTACATGTGCACTTCGCCGGAGACGTTTCGGGCGGCGCGGCCGATGGTCTGGATGAGCGACGTCGTCGACCGGAGGAAGCCCTCCTTGTCCGCGTCGAGGATCGCCACCAGCGACACTTCCGGCAGGTCAAGGCCCTCGCGGAGCAGGTTGATGCCGACGAGCACGTCGTAGTCGCCGAGCCGCAGCTGGCGCAGCAGTTCGACTCGCTTGAGGGTGTCGACGTCGGAATGCATGTAGCGCACGCGCACGCCGTTTTCGAGGAGGTAATCCGTGAGGTCCTCCGCCATCTTCTTGGTCAGGGTGGTCACGAGCACGCGCTCGTTGCGTTCCTCGCGGGTGCGGATCTCGTGGATGAGGTCGTCGATCTGGCCGTCGGTGGGCTTGACCACGACCTTCGGGTCGACGAGGCCGGTCGGGCGAATCACCTGCTCGACCACTTCGCCGCCGGTCTGGGCCATCTCGTAGGGCCCGGGCGTCGCCGACATGTACACGACCTGGCCGACGCGGGCGTCGAACTCGTCGAAGGTCAGCGGCCGGTTGTCCAGCGCCGACGGCAGGCGGAAGCCGAAGTCCACCAGGTTGCGCTTGCGGGAGGCGTCGCCCTCGAACATGCCGCCGATCTGGGGCACGGTCACGTGCGACTCGTCGATGATGGTGAGGAAGTCCTCCGGGAAGTAGTCGATGAGCGTCGCCGGCGCGGACCCCGCCGCACGGCCGTCGATGTGCCGCGAATAGTTCTCGATGCCGGAGCAGAACCCGACCTGCTGGATCATCTCCAGGTCGTATTCGGTTCGCATGCGCAGCCGCTGCGCCTCCAGCAGCTTGCCGCGGTTGTCGAAGTCGGCGAGCCGGTCGGCGAGCTCCTCCTTGATGTCCTCGATGGCCCGCGCCATCCGCTCGGGCCCGGCCACGTAGTGGGTCGCGGGGAAGATGCGCAGTTCATCGACTTGCTTCACGACGTCGCCCGTCAACGGATTCAGGTAGTAGAGCGAGTCGATCTCGTCGCCGAAGAACTCGACGCGGACCGCCAGTTCCTCGTAGGCCGGGATGATGTCGACGACGTCGCCCTTCACGCGGAAGGTGCCGCGGGTGAAGGCGATGTCGTTGCGGGAGTACTGGATGTCCACGAGCATCCGCAGGAACTCGTCGCGGTCGACTTCCTCACCGATGCGCAGCACCGCGGAGCGGTCCAGGTAGGACTGCGGCGTGCCCAGGCCGTAGATGCAGGACACGGAGCTGACCACCACGACGTCGCGCCGCGACAGCAGCGCCGACGTCGCGGAGTGCCGCAGCCGTTCGACGTCCTCGTTGATGGAGGAGTCCTTCTCGATGAAGGTGTCCGTCTGCGCGATGTACGCTTCCGGTTGGTAGTAGTCGTAGTAGCTGACGAAGTACTCGACGGCGTTGTTCGGCAGCAGCGACCGCAGCTCGTTGGCCAGCTGCGCGGCCAGCGTCTTGTTCGGCGCCATCACCAGCGTCGGCCGCTGCACCTTCTCGATCAGCCACGCCGCCGTCGCGGACTTGCCGGTGCCGGTGGCGCCCATGAGCACCACTTCCCGCTCGCCCCCGGCGAGCCGCTCCGACAGCTCCTGGATGGCCTGAGGCTGGTCGCCGGCCGGCTGGAAGTCGCTGACCACCTCGAAGGGCGCGTCGGCACGCTCAATCTCCCCGACGGGCCGGAACTCGGAGTGCGCGACGACGGGCTGTTCTGCTGCAAACGCCATGGCCCCACCCTACAAGCGCCCGGCCCCCATCGCACACCCGTTCGCAGGGGTGGATGGGGGCCGGGTGGCGTCGGCAAGCGGCTACTGCTTGGTCAGCTCGCTGACGAGGTGGCGCTGCATCGGCTGCCCCACCGCCGCCATGCCGAATTCGGTGACGAGGGCGGTGCGGTCGGCGTCGACGACGTAGGTGCGCGAAGTGGCGTCGACCTGCTTCGCGGAGGTCGAATTGACCACCGTGGAGGTGCCGAGCTCGATGAAGAGCTCACCGTCGTCGCCGTCGGTGACCGCGCCCTCCAGCAGCTCGGTCTGGCCGGTCGGCTGCGCGAGGGTGAACTCCACGCGGCCGTCGCCGATGGGCCGGAGGAACCCGCACTCGGTGTGCATCGGGGTGTCCTCGGCGCCCATCGTCTTCTGCTCGTAACGCAGGAACGGCTTGCCCGGGATGAACGCGAAGGTCAGGGTCTCGCGGTACCGGAAGGCGTCGATGGTGGGGTAATCGCCCCGGCCGGCGCCCTGCCAGGTGCCGATGAGGAACGAGAACTCTGTGACCAGGGGGTGCAGGTTCATGGCCCCGAGATTACCGGCGCCATGCCCGTCCCACCCGATGCCCGTCCTACCCCTCGGTGGCCAGGATCTCGTCCGGGGTTTCCGGCAGCTCGGCGGTGAGGGCGTCGTGCTCGCCGGTGAGGTCGACGACGTGGACCTCGTTGGTGGCGGGGTCGGTCACGTAGGCGACGTCACCGGAGACGGCCAGCGCCGGGCGCGGGTCCTGCCACTCCTCGGACTCCTCCCATTCCTCGATGACGTCGATGGTGCGGATGACCTCGGCCGACTCGGCGTCGATGACGTGCAGCTTGCCGTCGGTGCCCAGCACCACGGCGAGGCCTTCGTCGTTCATGGCCAGCGAGCGGAAGGTGTAGGAGGTGCCGAGGTCGACGAGGCGCAGGTCGCCGGTCTCCGCGTTGATGATGGACACCTGCTCCGGGCGCTCCAGGTCGCCGTTGTCGGCGGCGTCGGCGTCGGACTTGTAGTCGCCGAGGAGGTACTCGGACTCCGCGGAGCCGGCCTGGTTGCCGATGCGCCCGTACGCGTCGGGCGAGGTCACCTTGGTCACCTCGCCGTCGCGGTAGATGACGCCGCCGTCGGAGCAGCCGACGAAGATGCCGGCGGCGGTCTCCTGAGCGCCGTGGGCGCCGGGGCAGTTCTCGTGGCGCTCGATCTCCTGACCGTCGGCGTCGACCTGCGCGATGCCGGTGCGGGATCCCTCGTCGTCGGCAATGGTGACCATGTAGGTGCCGTCGTCGCCGAGGACCGCGATGCCGTGGTGGGCGGGCAGCCGGAAGTGGTCGACCGCGTCCATGCCGGTGAGGCGGACGGTGGTGACGTCGCCGGTCTCGTCGTCGAAGAAGACGGCGGAGTCGTCGCCGGCGACGACGTGGCCGGGCTTGTCCGCGGCGAGGTGGAAGCCGGTGAAGACGGGGTCTCCGGCGTAGTGGTGGCCGTGGTCGCCGTGCGCGCGGGTGTGGGTGCCCATGTCGAGCGCCGCGAAGCCGTCGTCGGTGGACACGAACACATGGCGGCCGTCGCCTGCGTGCGACAGGCGGAGGTAGCCCTCGGCGGGCAGGTCGGCGATGACCTCAGGGGCGGTGCCGTCGTCGAGGTCGCCGGCCTCGAGGACCATGACGCCGCCGTCGTGGCTGATGGCCAGGCGGGGCTGCGCGGAGCGGACCTCGGAGACGTCCGCCTCCGTGGTGGCGGTGGTAACCGCGGGCGTGGCCGCGGCGGCGGAGGGATCGCTTGCCGACGCGTCGGCGTTCCCCTCCCCCGGCGAGTCGGCGGAGCAGGAGACGAGGAACAGGGATGCGGCGGCGAGCGCGCCGACGGATGAACGCTTAATGAACATGCGTGTCATTAAATGCTAATTGGGAATGGTTTTCAACTAGCCGCCCGGCGGCGGGTGCCGTCGCGCCCAATCCGGCGATTCCGGGCACGGGAAAACCCGGCCGCCGGGATGGCGACCGGGTTCATCGGTGCGAGAGTTACGGGCCTGCGTGAGTCACTGACCTGCGTAAGCCACTGCCCTGCGCGAGCCGCTGCCCTGCGTGCGTTACGTGTCCTCTCTCTGCGGGACGAGGGTGACGGGATTTCCGGGGTCCATGCTCTCCCAGTGGCGGCCCTTCTTTCGCCACGGGTGGCCGGCGACGTTGGGCGGGCCGTCGACGGTGAGGACCAGCCGATCGCCGGTCAGCACCGAACCCTTGACCCGCACGCCGAGCTGGCGTTCCACGCGGCCGACCTCGCGGTCGATGCGGCCGCGGGAGCGGACCTTCGGCGGGTCCACGACGTGCACCCCGTTGAGGAACGGGACCAGCCGGTCGTTGTACAGGTCGTCGACCTGACGGCGGAGCATCGCGGGCGTGCCGGAGTTGTCCAGCACGACGTCGGCGGCGGCGAGGCGCTCGTCGTCGCCGATCTGGGCGGCGATGCGGCGGCGCGCGTCGACCTCCTCCACGCCCCGCGACTCGACGAGCCGCGCGACCCGGACGTCGACGGGTGCATGGACGACCACGACGATGTGGCAGTCCGCGGCGATGTCGTTCTCGATGAGCAGCGGCATGTCATGGACGACGATGTCCTTGTCGCCGGCTTCGTCGAAAAGATCCTTCGTGCGCGCGGCGATGCGCGGATGGGTGATCGCGTTGAGCTTGGCGGTCGCCTCCTTGGAGACGAACGCGCGCCCGGCGAGGCGACTGCGGTTCAGGTGACCGTCCGGCAGGAGGATGTCCTTGCCGAAAGCGTCGACGAGCTCCTTCAGCGCCGGCTTTCCGGGCTCGACGATTTCGCGCGCGATGGCGTCGGCGTCGATGATGCGGGCGCCGAGCTCGCGCAGCCGCGCGGCAACGGACGACTTGCCGCTGCCCATGCCTCCGGTTAATCCGACTTTCAACATGGGGGCAACAATAGGCCAATAGTTTCCGCAAAGATGCAACGGGGGCGCATTTCCGTTGCGAGACAGGGATTCTGATTTTTCCGGCCCCATCAATCCGGGGTAAACCGCTGTCACCGCGGCTGCCGGGCCCCGCCGGCAACAGCGCACCCGGCCTCGCGTGATCCGGCGTGCGGGACCGGCTCAGAGGGGTTACGTTTTCGCCGTGACCACGGGAAACCCTCCGCCGCTCCCACAACATCCCCGCTCGTCGGTTCCGCCGACGTCCCGGTGGCGATCCCGCCGGAGCTGCTGCCGCCGAGCCTCGACGTCGCGCAGGCGCCGCCGGTGGATCCGGTGGGCGCGGGCGTCATCGTCGCCGATTACCTGGGCGACGCCGTCGGCCGCGACGCGCTCCTGGCGCAGCTCCCCGGGCAGCGCCGCGCCGCGGTGGCCGCCGTGCTCGGCGCCATCCATGATCCCGTCGCCACGCCGGATTACGCCAACCCCTCCACGCACCTGACCATCCTCGGTGGCGGTGTGCTTGCCGACGGGACCCTGCCGGCGAAGGTCGTCCAGCGGATGGAGACCGGGCTGGCGGAGGCCAACGCCCATCCGTCCGTGCCGGTGCTGGTCACCGGCGGGGACACCGGCAACGGGGTGACCGAGGCGTCGTCGATGCGCCGGTGGCTGCTGGACAACGGCGTCGCCGACGAACGCATCATCGCCGAGGACCGCTCCTGGACCACGCTGAGCAACGCCGCCGAGTCCCGGCGCCGAAGAGCAGCGCCGCGACATCTACCGGGACGCCCTGCTGTGGCACCTGCTGCCGGAGAGCGCCATCGTCGACGGGGTGCCGCCCATCGCCGGCCCGGGCATCGCGCGAATCTGGTAGCGGGCCGCCGTCGGCAAGCGGAAAGGAGAAACCCCGGCCCCACCCTCACGGAGAGGATGGGGCCGGGGTTCACGTCACGCGGCCGGCGGCGGGAACGTTCCCGCCGGCGGGGCGTGCGGTGGTCGGCTTAGTTGCCGGACAGGCGCGCGCGCAGGGCGGCGAGCTGCTCGTCCGAAGCCAGGGTGCCGCCGGACTCGGCCGGGGCCTCGGTCGCCGCGGGGGCGTCCTCGGTGGTCTCGGAAGAGTAGTTCGACGGGGTCGCGGCGGCCTCGGCGGCCTGCTCGCGGTGACGCTCGATCTGGGCGGCGTGCATCTGGTGGTGGCGCTCCGCCTCGGCGTAGCGGGCCTCCCACTCGGCGCGCTGGGTCTCGAAGCCCTCCATCCACTCGTTGGTCTCCGCGTCGAAGCCCTCCGGGAAGATGTAGTTGCCCTGCTCATCGTAGGAATCGCCCATGCCGTACTTGGTCGGGTCGAACTCCTCGGTGAAGTCCTCGTCGGCCTGCTTCAGCGACAGGGAGATGCGGCGGCGGTCCAGGTCGATGTCGATGACCTTGACCATGGCCT
>DUOR01000127.1 GCA_012838715.1 Actinomycetales bacterium | reverse complement strand
CGCCGGCCCCGAGAACGGATCGGGCTTCGGGCCGGGCCTCCGGCCGGACGGGCGACCGGGCTGTGCGCCGGACTGGCCGCCGGATGCGCGACCGGGCTGTGCGCCGGGCTCGGGCTTGTTCTTCGGCACTGGGACTCCTCGGTGGTGGTCGGGGCCGCAGGGTGCGCGGCGGGATGCGCGCCGGGCATCCGCGAAACGGTGGGGTTGCCGTGGGGCGGGCGCGGGGGCGGTTCATCGGCCCGTCGGAAAGCTCCCGCGTGTGACATCGGCTACTTCCTTGACACGTCCACGGCCCGCCACCGCGCGGCGTGGCCGCCAGGATAGGCGCTGCACCCCGGCGAATGCCCGTCACCAGGGAAATTCCGCGGTGACGGCGCCACCCCGCGGTCGTGATCCTGCGGTCGAGGGGCCACCCCGCACCCGTTAGTATCGGAGGCATGATGACAACTGGTGCCTCGGCCACGGGTATCGCCAACATCGCCATGGATGGCACGGTGCTGGACACGTGGTACCCCGACCCCAAGCTCGACGACACTGTCACCGACTCGCGCACCGTCCGCCTCGGTGCGCAGGACCTGACCCCGCAGCTGCTGCGCCAGGTACTCCTCGACGAGGACCGCCGCGTCGAACAGGTCGCCGTGCGGACCACCATCGAGGACCTGTCGAAACCCCCGGTCGACTCCCACGACGCGTACCTGCGGCTGCACCTGCTGTCGCACCGCATCGTCAAGCCGCACACCATCAACACGGTGGACGTCTTCGACGAGCTGAACATCGTCGCCTGGACCAACAAGGGCCCCTGCCTCCCCGACAACTTCGAGGCGCTGCGCACCAACCTCCGCATGCGCGGCCTGATCCACGTGTACTCCATCGATCGCATGCCGCGGATGGTCGACTACGTCGTGCCGTCGGGCGTGCGCATCGCCGAAGCCGAACGCGTCCGCCTCGGCGCCTACCTCGCGCCGGGCACCACCGTCCTGCGCGAGGGCTTCGTCTCCCTCAACTCCGGTTCGCTGGGCCCCTGCAAGATCGAGGGCCGCCTGTCGTCCGGCGTCGTGCTGGGCGAGCAGACCACCATCGGCCTCGCCGGCACCGTCATGGCGCGCCACGACGAACGCGGCCGCCGCATCCCCCTCAGCGTCGGGCGCCACTGCACCATCGGCGTGTCCGCCGGCACCGTCGGCGTGAACCTCGGCGACGACTGCCACATCGACAAGAACATCCTCATCGACAAGGACACCCCCGTGGAACTCGTCGACGAGGGCCGCCGCGTCTCCGCGTGGGAACTCGACGGCCGCGACCGCATGCACTTCTTCCGCCACCCGGACTTCGCCGCCGTCTGCATGCGCGCCACCGAGGTGTAGCGCCTCCCCGTTCGCTTGCCGACGCTTGCCGACGCTTGCCGACGTTCACGCCCGGCGCCCCTCCACCGCTTGCCGACGTTCACGCCCGGCGCCCCCCGGGCGCCGGGTTTCCCGTCGGTGGCTGCGTTCGTGAAGCGGGGCGGCCGTGAAATGCGTCGGTGAATGGCGGTAGTAATGTCCCTGTACATGACCGATTCCAATTCCCCCGACGGCCCACGTCCCTCCGGCGTGCGGCTCGACGGCGCAAACCCCGGCAAGGCGCACCCCGACGCCGCGTCCGTCGGCGGTGACCCTTCCCACGCGGAGCTCGGCAAGGGGCTCAAGGTCCGCCACCTGACCATGATGGGCCTCGGGTCGGCGATCGGCGCCGGCCTGTTCCTGGGCACCGGCGTCGGCATCAACGCCGCCGGCCCGGGCGTCCTCATCTCCTACCTCGCGGCGGGCACCATCGTCGTCCTGGTGATGACCATGCTCGGCGAGATGGCCGCCGCCCGCCCCGCGTCCGGGGCCTTCTCCACGTACGCCGAAATGGCGTTCGGCCGATCCGCCGGATTCGTCCTCGGCTGGCTGTACTGGTTCATGCTGATCATGGTGCTCGGCGCCGAAATCACCGGCGCCGGCGCAATCATGGGCGCCTGGTGGGGCATCCCGGGATGGATTCCGGGCCTCATCTGCGTGGCGTTCTTCGCCGTGGTCAACCTGGTCAACGTGCGCGGATTCGGCGAGTTCGAGTTCTGGTTCGCGTTCATCAAGGTCGCGGTGATCATCGGGTTCATCGTGATCGGCGTGCTGCTGTTCTTCGGCCTGCTGCCCGGCACCACGTTCGTCGGCACGCAGAACATCGCCGAGTCGGGCTTCCTGCCCAACGGCGTCTCCGGCATCGCGGCGGGCCTGCTGGCCGTGGCGTTCGCGTTCGGCGGCATTGAAATCGTGACCATCGCGGCCGCCGAGTCGGAGGACCCGAAGCGTTCCATCGCCGCGGCGGTGAAGTCGGTCATCGTGCGCATCGGCATCTTCTACATCGGCTGCGTGCTGGTGATCATCACGCTGCTGCCCTACGAGGCCATCAACGCCGCCGACACCGCCGCCCAGTCCCCGTTCACGCTGGTGCTGCAGCAGGCGGGCATCCCCGGCGTCGTCGGGCTGATGGAGGCCGTCATCGTGCTGGCGCTGCTCTCCGCGTTCAACGCGCAGATTTACGCCACGTCCCGCCTCGTGTACTCGATGTCCCGCCGCGGCGAGGCGCCCCGCTTCTTCGGCTCGCAGAACTCGCAGGCCGTGCCGCACCGCGCGGTCATCATGTCGATGGCGTTCGCGTTCCTGTCCGTCGGCCTGCAGATCGTCCTCGACGGCTCGGCCGTGCTGGTGTTCCTGCTCAACGCCGTCGGCGGCTGCCTGCTGGTCATTTGGCTGTTCATCGCCCTGTCGCAGATCAAGCTGCGCCCGCGGATGGAGGCCAACGGCGAACTGACAGTCAAAATTTGGGCGTACCCGTGGTTGTCGTGGCTGGCCGTGCTGCTGATCATGGGGCTGACCCTCATGATGCTTTTCGACGAAACGGCCCGCGAACAGGTCATCGCCGTCGTCCTGGTGTGCCTGGTGCTCGTCGCGCTGGCGGTCCTGACCGCCCGGTCCCGCGGCAAGGCCCGGCCCGACGCCCGCATCCACGAGCGCGCGCGGAACAACGTGCTGGATTAGTGCTGGATTAGCGCCGGATTGGCGCCGGATGGGCGCCGGATTGGCGCTGCGCCCGATTGGCTCCGCCCCGCCCCGCGCCACTGCGGCCCCGCCTCCCGTCCGAACGGGTGAGCGGGGCCGTTGCCGTTTGGGGCGGTGATCTTTTTCATATCGCCGGCGGATCGCCCTACCCACCGGGTGAACGGCGCTACATTTGATGCATGACTTTCGGCGCACATTCGTACGGCCTTGCGACCCTCGCCCATGACGGGGCGGTCCTCGACGCCTGGTTCCCCAGCCCGGAACTGACCGAGCCCCGCGAGGAGGCCCCGGACCGCGACAATGACGGTCAGAAGTCCACGTCCACCATGCTTCTCGCGCCGGCGGATCTGCCGGAGAGCTGCGCGTACTTCGCGCCGCTCATCGGCGAGGACACCGACCGGGGCACCCACCGCGTCGCCGTGCGCGTGGACATCCCCTGCCTGCATTGCCCGCCCATCGACGCCTACGACGCGTACCTGCGGCTGCACCTGCTGTCGCACCGCCTGAACTGCCCGCGCGAGGTCAACGTCGAGGGCATTTTCGGCCTGCTGCAGAACGTGGTGTGGACGAACTACGGCCCCTGCGCCGTGGAGGGTTTCGAGGAGGTGCGGTCAAAGCTGCAGGAGCGCGGCTCGCTGACCATCTTCGGCGTGGACAAGTTCCCCCGCATGATCGACTACGTCATGCCCAGCGGCGTGCGCATCGCCGACGCCGACCGCGTGCGCCTGGGCGCGCACCTGGCGGAGGGGACGACCGTGATGCACGAGGGCTTCGTCAACTTCAACGCCGGCACGCTCGGCGAGTCGATGATCGAGGGCCGCGTGTCCTCGGGCGTCATCATCGGCGACGGTTCCGACGTCGGCGGCGGCGCGTCCATCATGGGCACCATGTCCGGCGGCGGCAAGGAGATGATCACCGTCGGCGAGCGGTGCCTCATCGGCGCGAACGCGGGCATCGGCATTTCGCTCGGCGACGATTGCGTCGTCGAGGCCGGCCTGTACGTCACCGGCGGCACGAAGTGCACCGTCCACCTGAACGGCGAGACCACCACCCTCAAGGCCGTGGAGCTGGCGGGCAAGTCGAACATCCTGTTCCGCCGCAACTCCCGCACCGGTGAGGTGGAGGTCGTCCCCCACGAAGGCCGCGGCATCGAGCTCAACCCCGACCTGCACGCGAACTGAGCGCTAACCCGCGTCAGTTCTTCATGCGCTCGATGAGGAACTCGCGGGCGGCGGCGCGGGCCGAGGGAATGCCGCCTTCCTCGGTCTCGTACTGCAGATGACCGGATGAGCCGTCGAGGAGGAAGACGAGCAGGTCGTTCACCGCTTCGCGGGTCTCCGGGTCGGTGAGGGCCTCCGGGCCGACGACCGCCTCGATCGCGGCGCGAGTGCCGGCGGCGTCGCGCGGGTTGAAGGAGGCGGACATGACGTCCGGGGCGATGCGCCGCATGGCCGGCGTCGCGTTGCACCACAGGTCGCCGTCATGGCAGGAGTCGAAGACGCGATCCGTCAGCGCTCCCCAGGTGGTGTCGCGGGCCCCGAGCATGCCGCGGCTTTCGGCCGACGCGGTGCCGTGGGTGACGGCGACGTCGTTGCCGCGGCGCGGGTTGCCGAACGTCGCGATGGCGATGACGCGATCCGGCGCCACCGCCGACGTCCCGGCCAGGGAGCTTTCGGCCCAGCCGTCGATGATGTCCGCGCCCTGCGAGTAGCCGGTGAATACGAACGACGTCGTCGGGCACGCGTCGTTGACGGTGTCGACGAGTTGGCCGAGCAATTCGACGCCGCGGCCGGCGGAAGCCTTGTAGTTCGTGGTGAGGAACGCGTCCGAGGGGTACGGCAGGTACAGGTTGCGGATTTCGTCGCCGAACTCCGCGGCCAGGTCGTGGCCCAGCCCGGAGACGATGCGGCCGTGCGGCACGTCGGGGCCGCGCTGCTCGTTGGTTTCGCCGCTGCCCGGGACGTGGATGACGGTCATGGGCGTGCATTCGTGATCGGCGAAGGCGTCCATGCCGAGGTCCGCGCCCATCGCGCGGCCAATCGCCCGTTCCGCGCCGTTCCATGCGGCGGCGGGGATGACGGGGCTGCGGACGCCGCCGTGCTCCAGCTGCGGCGGCTCGTAGGGCACCGTCGGCGGCTCCGACAGGAGAGCGCCGAGGTCCGAACCGGAATCCGTGCCCAAGTTCGGGCCCAAGTCCGAACCGGAGTCAGAACCGGCGGCCGACCCGGAGTCCGAACCGTCAATCGGGGACCCGCTCGACGAGTCGACCGGCGCCGCCGTCGCGGGGGCGAGGGACAGCACGGGGGCGGCCGCGATGGCGACGGCCGCGAGCACCACGGACGCGCGACGTCCGGCACCCTTAATGCGCATCAAAAACTCCTGGTGACAATACGTTTATGACCAAGAGAAGCCTATCGCCGTAATGCCCGCCCGGGTAATCCCGACGCGCCGGGTGACCCCGCCGCCGCACCCGTTCGCGCGCTCCGGCGGGCACTGGTTGGCGGGGTTCCGGCACGAACCTTCCAGCGGGCGCACTCCGGCGGACGCGCTCCGGCGGGCGCTTTCCGACGGGGCCTAGCCGGCGTCCGGGGCCACCACGGGATCCTTCGCGGGGTCCGTGACGTCGCGGCGGGAGCGCCAGGTGCGGGGCCGGCCGTCGAGCGGGTCGTCGTAAAGCAATTCGGTGGCGACGAGCCTCAGCACCCGCGTCACGTTCCCGAGGTCGAGGCCGAGATCCTCGGGATAGGTGTCGTCGCCGAGAATCGGGTACCCGAGGTGCGCCATCGTGGCGCGCAGCTGATGCGTGCGGCCCGTCGCGGGCTCGAGGCGCCACTTCCCCACCGTCATCCGCGTGCCGCAGGTGCCGCACGCGCAGGTCGCGCCGTGGACGCCGCCGAACATCGACGGCAGGACGTCACCGATGTCCGCCGCGACCGGGCCGAGGTACGTGATTCGGGTGCGGGCCGCGCGCCAGGGCGCCTCGGGGTGCGGGGGCTCGGGGAGGTCGGGGGTTGCGGCGGTTCCGGTTCGGGTGCTTTCGGCGCCTTCGGTTGCGGCGCCGCCGGTTGCGGCGCCGCCGGTTTCGG
>DUOR01000126.1 GCA_012838715.1 Actinomycetales bacterium | reverse complement strand
GGGCGCGGCGGGGTTGGCCCCGCCCGACGCGCTTTCCGACGCCATGTAGTCGGCGCCCGGGGTCGGTTCGGAATGCGTGTCCTCGGGCTTCTGCGACGAAGTGGGATTGTTGGTCACGCGGGCAGATATTACGCCCCCTTGGGCTGTGCTCCCCGCACTTCGCCGTCATCGGCGGAATCGGTTGCGGAACCTGTCACGGACGCGCCGTCCTCCCCGGCACCGTCGTCCCCATCGTCGGGGTCGTCGCCGAAGTGGCCGCCGTCGAGCTCGTCGTCGAAGTCCTCGTCGAAGTCGCCGTCGCGATCATCGCCGAACTCCGCGTCGAACTCCACGTCGAAGTCATCGTCGTGGTCATCGTCGTGGTCATCGTCGAGGCCACCGTCGAACTCGCCGTGACCGTGCTCGTCACCGAACCCGTCACCGAACTCATCATCCAGCTCGCCGTCCAGTTCGCCGTCCAGTTCGTCGGACTCGTGCCCGTCGTCATCGCCGGCCCCGTCGCCCAGGCCGTCCGGGGCGCCCTGCACGGCGTCGGCAAGCACGTCGTCGAGGTCGGTGCCCTCGAGTTCGGCGAGTTCGGCCTCGAGGTCGTCGCCGACGTCGGGTCCGATGATGAACTCCTCCAGCTCGCGGGCCATCGACCGGGGCAGGCGGACGTCCATGACGGTGCCGTCGGCGCCGTACTCCTCGCCGAGGACCGTGGCCTGCTCGTGCAGGCGGGAGACGACGTCGCCGCGGTCGAAGGGGACGCGCATGGTGACGTGCGCGTCCATCGCGTTGAGCATCAGCTCGATGCGGGTCTCCAGCTCGGGGATGCCCTCACCGGTGGCCGCGGAGGTGAACACCACGTCGTCGAGGACGTGGCGCAGTTCCGCAACGGTGGCGGGCTCGGCCAGGTCGACCTTGTTGACCACCAGCAGCTCCGGCGGCACCTCCGCGCCCTGCTCGCCGGCGATGTCGGCGATGACGTTGTTGACCGTGCGGATCTGCTCCAGCGGGAACGGGTCCGAACCGTCGACGACGTGCAGGATGAGGTCCGCCTCGAGGATTTCCTCCAGGGTCGAACGGAACGCCTCGACCAGCTGCGTCGGCAAGTGGCGGACGAAGCCGACGGTGTCGGTCATGATGACCGTCCGGCCGTCGCGCAGCTCACCGCGGCGCGTCGTCGGATCCAGGGTGGCGAAAAGCGCGTCCTCCACCAGCACGCCTGCGCCCGTCAGCGCGTTGAGCAGCGAGGACTTGCCGGCGTTGGTGTAACCCGCGATGGCGATGCGCGGCAGATGCCCCGCCCGGCGCCGCGCCCGCTTGATTTCGCGGGCGGTCTTCATCGCCGCCAGCTCCTTGCGGATGCGCGCCATGTCCTGGCGCAGGCGACGGCGGTCGGTCTCGATCTTCGTTTCGCCCGGGCCACGCAGGCCGACGCCGCCGTTCGAACCGGCGCGGCCACCGGCCTGGCGGGACAGCGAATGGCCCCAACCGCGCAGACGCGTGATCAGGTACTGCATCTGGGCCAGCGACACCTGCGCCTTGCCCTCCTTCGACTTCGCGTGCTGCGCGAAAATGTCGAGGATGAGCATGGTGCGGTCGATGACCTTGGCGTCGAGCTTGTCCTCCAGCGCGACCAGCTGGCCGGGCGAGAGTTCACCGTCGGCGATGACGGTGTCGGCGCCGGTGGCCTTCACGATGTCGCGCAGCTCCGCCACCTTGCCTGACCCGATGTAGGTGCCGGGTTCGGGCTTGTCGCGGCGCTGCAGCACCATTTCGAGGACCTCGGAGCCGGCGGTTTCGGCCAGCGCGGCGAGTTCGTCCATGGCGGCCTCGGCTTCGGCGAGGGTGCCTTCGGTCCACACGCCCAGCAGGATGACGCGCTCGAGGCGCAGCTGGCGGTACTCGACCTCCGTGATGTCCTCGGCGTCGGTGGTGTGCGTGGCGGCGCGGGTGAGGCGCCGTAGTGAGGACCGGGCCTCGAGATCCAGGTCGCCGACGGTCGGCTCGGCCACCGGGTTCGCGAGGGTGGATTCTTCGGGTGACCGTTCGTCACGGTCCTTCATGGGGGTATCAGTCATGTTCCCCCCATCATCGCATGAATGTGCGGTGGGGCCTATCCCCGTCCGGTCACGATTCGGCCCGCGCGCCCCGCCGGCACCGGGTCAGCGCCGCGTCAGCACCAGCGCGATGGGTCCGCGCCGGCGCGTGCCCTTCTCCCCCGAGCTTCCCGACGGGCAACTGCCGCCCGCCCCCTGGGCCATTGCGCAGCCGCCGCATCCGCTCGCCGGGCAGGAGGACGCGAGCTGTTCGCGGCGCAGTGCGCCGGTGCGTTCCAGGTGGTCGATGATGGCGTCGACGGTGGCGGGGGCAAGTCCGGTGCGGCGGGCGATGGCGGTGCGGGAGGCGACGCCTTCGGCGATGGCGGCCCGGACCGCGGCCTGCGGGGTGCCCGTTGTCTGCCCACCGTTCTTCGGGGCGCCGTTCTTCTGGTTCAGGCCGCGCATCACAGGAACACCTTCAGCACCTGGAAGACGGCGACGGCCAGCAGCCATGATCCGGCGAGCTGCACGCCGAAGCCGAACAAGGTCCAGCGCCAGCCGATTTCGCGTTTCTGGGCGGCCAGCGTCGCCACGCATGGGGTGTAGGCGAGCAGGAAGATCATGAAGGCCCACACCGCGGCGAGCTCGTGCCCGCCGGAGGCCTGCTCGAAGTCAGCGCGGATTTCCCGGGCGAGCGGGCTTTCGGCCTGTTCCTCGGCGGTGTCGTCGGTGACGTCGTCGAGCGAGTAGATCTGCGCCCAGGTGGAAATGACGGCTTCCTTCGCCACGAATCCGGTGACCAGCGTGCCGGTCAGGGTCCAGGAGCCGAAGCCGGCGGGTTCGAAGACCGGGGCGACCGCCTGCGACATGACGCCGTAGGCGGAGTCGCCGGGGTTGAGGTCCTCGTCGCCGAAGGAGTGCCCGGGCACGGCCGGCATGGCCAGCAGCGCCCACACCGCCACGACGGTGACGACGATGATGCCGCCGGCGGTTTTCAGGAAGCCCTTCAGCCGCAGCCACATGACGGACAGGGCCATGCGGGGCACGGGGAGCTGGTACGTCGGCAAGTCGATGACCAGCGGTTCGGACGGCATCGCGCGCCACAGCGTGCGGCGCAGCACCAGCCCGGTGAGCACCACCAGCGCGATGGAGATGACGTACATCGCGAACACGACGTTGCCCGCCGACCCGGGGAAGAACACCGCCGCGAGCATGACGTACACGACCAGCCGCGCGGTGCACGACGTGAACGGGATGAGCAGCGCGGTGAGGATGCGGTGCCGCGGGTTGCCCAGCACGCGCGTGGCGGAGATGGCGGGGACGTTGCAGCCGAAACCGACGATGAGCGGGATGAACGCCTTGCCGGGCAGGCCGATGGCCCGCATCACCCGGTCGGTGACCACCGCCGCGCGCGCCATGTACCCCGAATCCTCCAGCACCGCGAGGCACAGGAACATCAGCGCCATCAGCGGCGCGAAGGACAGCACCATGCCGACGCCGGCGATGATGCCGTCGACGAGCAGCCCTTCCACGGTGCCGCCGCCGAGGCCCACCGCGGCGAGGCCGTCGCGGAAGCGGTCGGACAGCCCGCCGGTGACGAAGCCCTCCATCCCGTCCTGGAACGGCGCCGCGACGGTCGTCGTGATCTGGAAGACCGCCCACATCACCGCCAGGAACAGCAGCGGCCCGGCGACGGGGTGCAGCGCGAACCGGTCGATGCGGTCGGTGGCGGTCACCCGCGCGCCGTGGTCGGTGGTCGCCGCGGTCACGGCGGCGTCGATGTCCTCGAACCGCTTGCCGACGAGTTCCTCTTCGGCGTCCGCGTCAGTTCCTGCGACAGGACCCGAACCGGTGCCGGCAACAGGGCCCGAGTCGGGCATGCCGAGTGCGACGGGGGCCGCGCTGTCGCAGGGCGTGCCGGGGGTGCCGCCGGTGGGCCGGACGATTCGCTTGCAGCCGGTGAGCGCGCCGGTGACGGCGGTGGCCACGTCGTCCAGGCCGGTGCGGCGGCGGGGGTCGACGGCCACGACGGGGACGTCGAGCGCATCCTGCAGTGCGGCGACGTCGAGGTCGGTGCCCTGCGCGGCGGCGACGTCGAGTTTGGTCACCGCGACGACGATGCGGTTCGGGTGCTCCGCGATCTCGGTGAACAGGTACAGGCCGCGGGCCAGCGCGGTCGCGTCGACGACGACCACGACGGCGTCGGGACGCTCCCCGTCATCGCGGTGGACGAGCATCTCGCGGGTGAGCTCCTCGTCGGGGCTCATCGCGTCGAGGGAGTAGGCGCCGGGGAAGTCGATGAGGTCGCGGGCGTCGCCGTCGACCCTCCATTCGCCGCGGCTGACCTCGACGGAGGTGCCGGGCCAGTTGCCCATCTGCACCTTCGCGCCGGTCAGCGCATTGAACAGCGTGGACTTGCCGGAGTTCGGGGCGCCGATCATGGCGACCACGGGCGCACCCTTCGGCGCCGGTCCCCCGCCGGAGGTCGCGTGGCAGCCGGGGGCGGCGGTGATGCGGCTCATGGCAGGACGTCCATCTGGCGCAGGGTGTCGCGGTCGATGGCGTAGCGGCTGGTGCCCACGTGGATGACGCGGCCGCCGCCGGCGGTCTTCGGCCCGACGGTCACCCGCATCCCGGGCCGCAGCCCCAGTTGGGCCATGCGCCGGCAGAGCCGGGCCTCCGCGCGCGGCGCCGACAGGACGACGGTGTCGCCGACGGGCACCTCCGCCAAATGCATCATCGCGAGCTCTCAATCCCCGCCCCCGACGAAGGGGCGATTGATAAGTACAGGCTTTATCGAATTACTAAGGTAAGCCTAGCCCCATTTCGAACCCGGACAAACCCCCACCCCCATTCACCCTCTGCGAGGTGCGTCACACCGTGTCACGTGCGGATTTGCCGCGACTCACCCGTCGGCAAGCACCGGCTGCTTAATGCGCATCGGAGGGGGTTAGACTCACTGACCATGACTTCCGACCTCAAGAGCATCGGCCTCGACTACCCGCGCTGGCAGGACGCCATCGAGGCGGCCATCGCCACCGAGCACCTCTCCGTCATCGGCGAGGTCCGCGGCGGCCAGCTGGTCCGCTTCGAGGACCCGTCGGGCGCGCGCCTGCACATCCTCGGCGTCGAGCCCTTCTCCTCCTTCGCCGGGTTCGGCGGGCTCACCCAGGTCACCGCGCACGTCTCCGCGCTTGACGACGTCCTGGCGCTCGTCGAGATCGTCGACGACGACCCGTCCTCGGAGACCTTCGACACCGTCACCGCCACCGCCACCTGCAACCTGGCGCAGGCGCCGCTCCTCGTCGACGAGGGCACGCAGACCTTCGAGCACGTCAACCTCGCCGGCCTGGCGATGGAGGTCGCCGTCGACGACGACGCCGACGCCTACCACGCCCGCACCGGCGACAAGGCCGGCGAATGCCGCTTCACCGGTGCCGCCCCGATTGTCGGCGGCACCGCCGGTTCGCAGGCCCCGAACGCCTCGGCCTTCATTTCGGGCGTGGTCAACGCGGCCGTCAAGCGCACCAACCGCACGACGGGCCAGGAGTTCTGGTTCGTCCACGTCGCCGCCCCCGTGCCCATGGATCTTTGCCTGCCGGCGGACGTTTCCCCGGCCCCGGAGGTCGGCAAGGTCGTCGGCGGCATGTTCCTGATGGTCGGCGACGTCATCGCCCCGTCCGGTTGCGGCGATTCCTGCGGCGACGGCGGCTGCGGCTGCGGTTCCGGCGGAAGCTGCGGCACCCACTAGAGGTCCGGCCGCGCGCTTTTTCGCCGCCGGGCCCGGCCGCGCGCTTTTTCGCCGCCGGGTCCGGCCGCACGATACAGCGCCGACCGCGCGCTGTCGGTTCCCGCCCCTCACTGTCGGCCCCTGCCCCTCACTGTCGGCCCCTGCCCCAGCCGCCCCTCCAGTCACACGAGGCGCAGGGAAGCCCCCCAATCGCGGCCGGATTCCCTCGGAGGGGCCGACCGGGGACGTCCTCCGGGGGCGCTTTCCCCTGCCGGCCCCGGCGACGGCCTCGCAAAGGAGCCGACTCCGTGCTCCAAGGGCCCCGGCACCAAGTTCGCGGTTTTTCCGCGTTTCCGCGGAAAGGAATAACCGCGAAGTTGGTGGATTCTGCTCGGAATCCACCAACTTCGCGGTTATTTACGTTTTCGGATCGGCGAAATAACCTCCATTTGGCTGTTATTTCTACACGTCAACGCCGAGAAAAACCTCAATCTCGACGATGCCCTTTAATCGCCTGGAATCGGCCCGTAGAGCGAGGCACCGGCGATATGGACTCCAGTCCCGGAGAAGCCGGGAAAGTTCGCGAGCGGGCGTTTCAGGGGCCTTCGGATTTTCGGCGCCGACGAATGACGCGCCTTCACGCGCCTTCCCATCTCGTGGAACGTTGAACATGTCGGAGTGACGTTCGGCGAACCCGGAAGACGCCGGGGCTTCCCGGAAGACGCCGGGGCTTCCCGGGTCAGGGCAGCGCGAGGGCGGCCATGTCCACGGTGCCGCGGGCGACGATGACCGACGGCCCCGTCAGCCGGGACCAACCATCGCCGACCTCGACGAGGATGTCGCCCCCGGGAACCCGCACCGTCACTGCGCCGGCCAGATGATCCGGCGCGCCCGCACCGTGGACGGATGCGGTGTCCGTGGTGCCCGCGGTGCCTGTGGTGTCCGAGGTGTCCGAGGTGTCCGAGGTGTCCGAGGTGTCCGAAGTGTCCGAGGTGTCCGAAGTGTCCGCGGAACCACCGGCAGCGGATGCCGAGCCACTCCCGGCGCCGGGGTCGAGGTCCGGTTGCCGGGCGGCCGCGTCGGCAAGCGCGGCGACGGCGGCGGCGACGGTGCCCGAACCGCAGGAACGGGTCTCCCCCACGCCGCGTTCGATGACGCGCATGTCCACGGCACCGACGCCCTGCTCGGGGGTCCCGGCCAGCGGCGTGAGCAATTCCAGGTTCACCCCGTCGGGGAACATGTCCGCCGGGACTTCCGGGGTCGCGGACAGGTCCAGGTCGCGCAGCGAGCGCGCGTCGTGGCCCGGCAGCACGCAGGCCAAGTGGGGATTACCCATGTTTACGCCGATGCCCGCGTACACCGCGCCACCAACGTGCGCGGTCGCGGTCCCGAGAACCTGCGGCGCCCCCATCTCGACGGAGACGGTGGCGGTGGAGCCGGTGCCGTCGATGACTTCCAGCAGGCGCGCCCCCACCCGCGTGCCGACGCGAAAGGAAACGACCTCGTCGCCTGAAACGCCCGTGTCGTTGCCGTCATCCGCGGCATTTGCGTCGTCCCCGCCATCCGCGGCCTCGCGGCCAACCAGACCCTCCGCGACCAGGTAGTGCCCGAATACGCGGAGGCCGTTCCCGCAGATCTCGGCGATGGAGCCGTCGGCGTTGCGGTAGTCCATGAACCAGTCGCCGGGGTCGACGTCGTCGGGCAGGTTGCCGAGGACGCCGGCGTCGGCAAGCGCACCCGCGCGGGCGACGCGGAGCACGCCGTCGGCGCCCAGGCCGGAGCGGCGGTCGCACAGGGCGGCGACGACCTCGGGGCCCAGGTCCAGCCGCGCGTCGGGGTCGGGAAGGATGATGAAGTCGTTCTCGGTTCCGTGGCCCTTGGCGAAGGTCGTCATGGGCACGGACTTTACGCCTGATGCGGCGTCGGGGGCGGCCCTTCCAGTGCGGCGAGCGCCTGCCCGCGGACACCGTTGGCCCCAGTGGCGGCGGCGTCGATCCACTGCACGCGGGGGTCCCGGTTGAACCAGGATTTCTGGCGGCGCACGTAACGGCGGGTGCCGGTGATGGTGCGCTCGACGGCCTCGTCGAGGTCGTATTCGCCGTCCATGTGCGCCAGCACCTGGGCGTACCCGATGGCGCGGGACGCGGTGACGCCGTCGCGCAGCCCCTGCCCGATGAGCTCCTCGACCTCGCCGAGGAGCCCCTGGTCGAACATCATGCGGCTGCGGCGGTCGATGCGTTCGTTGAGCCATTCCGCCTCGGTGCCCAGGCCGAGGATGCGGGTGCCCCAGCGCGGCGGGGCGTCGATGGGCGGCTTGGAGGCGCCGAAGGGTTCGCCGGTCAACTCGATGACCTCCATCGCGCGGACGATGCGGCGGGGGTCGCGCCGCTCGATGATGGCCGCCGCCCCGGGGTCCACCTCGGCGAGCCGGTCGTGCAGGGCCTCGACGCCGATGTCGTCCTGCACGGCCTCCCATTTCGCGCGCACCGCGGGGTCGGTCGGCGGGAAGCGCCAGTCGTCGACCAGCGCCTGGACGTACAGCATCGACCCGCCGACGAGGATGGGCGTCTTGCCGCGGCGGCGGATGTCCTCGACGTCGGCGACGGCTTCCTCCTGGTAGCGGGCGACGCTGGCGGGCTCGGTCACGTCGAGGACGTCGAGCTGGTGGTGCGGGATGCCGCGGCGTTCCGCGACCGTCAGCTTCGCGGTGCCGATGTCCATGCCGCGGTACAGCTGCATCGAATCGACGTTGACCACCTCCCCGTCGAACCGTTCCGCGAGGAACAGCCCCAGGTCAGATTTGCCGGACGCCGTCGGCCCGATGACCGCGATGGGCGTCGGCATAGCGGGCCGGTCCATGCCCGATGCACCGCCCATGCCGTCCATCCCGTCCACCCCGCTCATGCCGTCCACCCCCATTCGGCGACGTGGTAGCCGACGCCGTGGGAGGCGTCGCGGTAGGTCGCGTGGGCGGTGAAATCGCGTGCGTCCATACGCAATGCGGCACCGAACGCGGCGAGGTCCTGCCATACGCCGACGGTGCCCAACCCCACCTCCGCGCATGCCGACGGGCCGACGTCCCCGAAGGGGTCGCTTCCCTCCGCCAGTGCTGCGTCGTCGCCCGCGGCGATGGCGGCGCAGATGTCGTCGATGCGCTGCGCCCCGTCCAAAAGCGTCAGCGGGGCGCGGGCGGTGAGCGCCGCGGGTCCCTCCGCCACGACGACGATGGGCCGGGGTTCCCCGTCGACGGTGACGTCCCGGAAGTCGAAGGGGTCGGGCAGCTGGGCCGCAAGGTCGACGTCCCCGGCGTCCCGGCCGGCCGCCCCGATCACCCAGCGGGCCACCAGCTCCGGCAGGTGGTTGCCGCCGGCCACGTCCACGTCGGCGCCCCAAGCCCGGAAGGAACCGGTGTGCGTGGTGGCGAAACGGTCGTCGGGGCGCCGCACGATGAGGGGGCGGGGGCCG
>DUOR01000125.1 GCA_012838715.1 Actinomycetales bacterium | reverse complement strand
GGCGACTACTCGACCATCGACCGCGACATCGACTGGGCCATCAAGCTGTCGCTGCTGCGCCGCTACATGGACCGCGGCCTGGACATCGCGGACCCGAAGCTCGCGCAGATTGACCTGGCGTACCACGACGTCCGCCCGGGCCGCGGCATCTTCCGCATCCTCGAATCCCGCGGCGCCGTGTCCCGCTGGATCACCGACGCCGAGGTCGACGACGCCATCGCCAACGCCCCGCGCACCACCCGCGCGGTGCTGCGCGGCCGTTTCCTCAAGGCCGCCCGCGCCGCCGGGGCGACCACCGTCGTGGACTGGACGCACCTGAAGGTCTCCGGCGACGACCCCGTCACCGTCGTCGTCGACGATCCCTTCGCCACCTCGAACGCCGACGCCGAAAAGCTCATCGACATGCTGGAGGCCATGCCCGCGACCCATGCCGGCGATGGCCCGGGGGACGGGGCCGGACGATGAGCACGGCGTCGGAAAGCACCGCGTTGACCCCCGCCCGCTACCACCGGATCCTGCACCTGGTGCTGGCGCTGGCGGACGACACGCGCTGGGGGCGCACCGACGAGTGGATTGCGGCGAACGTGCCGGGGTACACGCACGTCAAGGAGGATTCCGCGCGGAAGTACATCGGCGACGACATCGCGCTGCTGCGCCGCAACGGCGTCGACGTGACCACCCACGCCAGGCGCGGCACCCACAAGATCGAGGCCGGCGCATGGCAGCTCGACGGGCTGGGGCTCACCGAGGACGAGGCCGCCGTCGTGCGCATGTCCACCGAGGTGCGCTTCGGCGACGAATCGCTCACCGACCTCGCCGCCGACGGCTGGGCCAAAATCGCGGCCGTCGCCCGGCGGCGCGACCTGCGCGCCGGCGGTGGGACGATCATCATCGCCGACCGCGGCACCCTCGACCAGGAACAGCTCACCGTGCTTGCCGACGCCATGGAGCCCCCGCGCTCCCGCGTCCATTTCTATTACGCGCCGATGGCCTTCGCGGACGAGCACCTCCGCACCATCGAACCGTGGACGCTGGTGAACCTCCGCGGCCGCATGTACGTCCTGGGCCACGACGTCGACCGGGACGCGGTGCGCGTGTTCCGGATGGCGCGGATGACCGACATCGCGGCCACGTCGGCGGCGGCGACCGTGCCACTGCCGGAAGGCGACCTGCAGGCCATCGCGGAAAGGGCCCTGAACCGGGGCGCCGAACTGCGGCCCGCCATCGTGCGGATCGCGCCCGGCACCTGCGGCGACCTGACGGTGGACGCCCGCCAACTCGGCGACGATCGCTGGGAACTCGCGCCCCGCACCAGCGCCGAACTCGTCGACGCCGGACTGGAGCACGCCGGCAACCTCGAAATCATCGAACCCGCCGACATCCGCGAACGCGTCATTGCGGCGCTGACGGAGATCGTTCGCGCCGGCGGGGTTGACGGCGGCGGTGCCGGTGGCGTCGGTGACCGCGCTGCCGACGACGGCGCGGGCGGCGCCGGGGGAGAGGAGCAGCGATGACCACGTTCGTCGACCGCTACGGCGAGGAGCTGGAATTGCCGCGGCTGTCGCTGGCGCGGATGTTCGGCCTGATCACGTATTTCCGGCAGCCGCACACGGCGTCGGAGGCGTCGACGGAGTTGCGGCTGCCCGTGACGGACATCCGGAAGGTCCTCGATTACCTCCCGACGATCCTCGTGCCCGGCGAACACGACAAGCAGGCCTTCGAGGTCACCGAGGATGCGCAGCGGTGCTACCGGATCGTCGCCACCGAGGCGATGCCCGCGCGGCCGCCGAAGCTGACCGGCCCGGAGACCAACACCCTCCTGATGACGCTGGAAACCCTGGAGGCGATGCCCGCCATCCAGGACCCGGCCGTCGTCCGTTCGGCGGCGGCGAAGCTCCGCGGCGCGGCGCTGGCCCGCGCGGTGGTCGCCGACACCACCCCGGCCACGCTCGATCCGGACAGCGCCGAGGCCCGCCGCATGGACGTCATGCGCGCGGTGAACGACGCGCTGCGCGACGAACGGGTGCTGGAGATCGAGTACCGCAATTCCTCCGACGTCCGCAGCGTACGCAGCCTCGACCCGGTGCAGATGTTCGTCCACGAGGACGACACCTACCTCCGCGCCGTCGACCGCAATCCGGCCGAGGGCGAGGACCCGAAGGCGATGAAGTCCTTCCGCATCGACCGGATCCTGTCGGCGACGGTGCTGGAGGAGCGCGCCCGCTGGCATCAGGCCCCCGAGTTCGACCCGGCGGACCCGCACGGCTTCGGTTCCGCCCAGGAGCACTGGGCCGAGGTGCGCATCGACGCCGGCGGAACCTGGGTCGCCGACTACGACCCCGTGTTCTTCGCCGACGATTCCGCCCCCGGCGCGGAGGAGTATTCGGCGTGGGTGCCCGCGGGCAACACCGATCGCACGGTCGGATTCCTTCTCCGCCGGTGGCCGCAGGTCCGCGCGGTGGAACCGGATTCCTTGCAGCGCGCCGTTTTCGAACGCGCAAAACGGGGCCTCGGCGCGTATGGTGTAAACCCGACTGGTGAATAGCCGGTGGGCGCGCCCCGGCGCAAGCCGGATTTCCGCAGCCCACGACGCACATACGCCCCGGTGCATCCCGCCGGGACAACGCTTTGAAAGGTGACCACACGATGAGCCTGCCCGGTGGCTGGGAACTCGTTCTCATCCTGATCGTCCTCGTCCTTCTCTTCGGCGCGAAGAAGCTTCCCGACGCCGCCCGCTCCCTGGGCCGCTCGATGCGCATCTTCAAGTCCGAGGTCAAGGAGATGCAGCACGACGACGAGGGCGAGGAGTCCCCGGAGCAGCAGGCGATTCAGCAGGCGCCGCAGGCCCAGCCGCAGCAGTTCCAGCAGCCGTACGGCCAGCAGGCCCCGCAGGCGCAGCCGCAGCAGCAGTACCCGCCGCAGAACCCGGGCCAGCCGCAGGGCTACCCGGAGCAGCAGTACCCGCAGCAGGGTTACCCGCAGGATCCGCAGAACCCGCAGTCCTACCCGCAGCAGCCGAACACCGGCGAGCAGCGCTAGATAAGCGGTGTCCCAAGCCACTCGACGCCCCCGGGTCCGCAAGAAGAAGCGGAATCCGGAGGGCGTGATGACGATCGTGGAGCACATCAAGGAGCTCCGCACCCGACTGCTGCTCGCGTTGGCCGGCATCCTCGTCGGCACCATCGTCGGTTTCATCTGGTACCAGGCCACGTTCACCGTGGGCCCGTGGCGCATCCCGTTCACCGACGCCACGATGGGTTCCTTCCGCGTCTGGTCGCTGGGTGAAATCCTGAAGGAGCCGTACTGCCAGCTCCCGCCGGAGCAGCGGTTCGGCCAGGACGACGAGTGCCGTCTGCTGGCGACCAGCCCCTTCGAGATGTTCCTGCTGCGCCTGAAGGTCGGCGCCATCGCCGGCCTGGTTCTTTCGGCGCCGTGGTGGCTGTACCAGGTGTGGGCGTTCATCACGCCGGGCCTGGTGCGCAAGGAGCGCCGCAACACCCTGATGGTGGTCACCGCCGCGGCGCTGCTGTTCATCGTCGGCGCGGTCCTGGCGTACGTGGTCGTGGCCTACGGCCTCGAGTTCCTGCTCCAAATCGGCGACAACGCCCAGATTGCGGCGCTGACCGGTGGGCAGTACTTCGACTTCGTGCTCATGCTGATCCTCATTTTCGGCGTGAGTTTCGAGCTGCCGTTGTTCATCATCATGCTGAACATGGCGGGCCTGCTGCCGTACGAGGCGATGAAGGACAAGCGCCGGCACATCATCCTGCTGCTGTTCATCTTCGCGGCGTTCATGACCCCGGGCCAGGACCCGGTGTCGATGATCGTGCTGGCCCTGTCGCTGTGCTTCCTGATGGAACTGGCCATCCAGTTCACCCGCATCAACGACAAGCGCCGCGCGAAGTCCCGCCCGGATTGGCTGGATCTCGACGACGAGTCCGCGTCGCCCATCGCCGCCTCCGGTGGCATCGGCGGCAGTGGCGGCATCGACGCCCCGCAGCCCATCGGCGGTTCCTCCGGCGTCGGCGCCTCCGGTGGGGTGGCGGCGTCCGGCCCGGTCGGCGCGTCCGGCGCCGTCGGAGGCTCCG
>DUOR01000124.1 GCA_012838715.1 Actinomycetales bacterium | reverse complement strand
CGTGCGTTGATTTTGAAGGCTCGGCCGAAATCTGACCTGCGGTTTTGCGCGTGCGCATCCTTCGAAATCAACGCATCGCCGACACTTTGGGGCTGGTGTGACTTGACCGCGTGCTCGCCGGGCCCCTCCCACAGCCGCCGGGCCCGTCTACAACCGCCACGCGCCGCCTACAGCTGCCGGGCTCTGTCTGCAGTCGCCGGATTCCGCCTACGGCCGGACCGCCGCCCCAACAGCCGGGCCCCGTCCGCAGAAGCAAGACCCCGTCCACGGCAGTTGTCTTCCGCCTCACGGGGAACGTCCGGGGCTGGAGCGGTTTCGCTCCCCCAACGATGAACCCCCTGGCCCATTGCTGCAGGCCAGGGGGTTTTCGTGGAGCCGATGACGGGAATCGAACCCGCGCCGCCTGCTTGGGAAGCAGGAGTTCTACCATTGAACTACATCGGCGGGACCGGCGATTCGAGGTCGCCTTCCGCCATAAATGTAGCACCGCGCCGGCGCGGTCCCGCAAAGACCAAGGTGAAGTCCAACGTGGGGTGCCCCGTGGTGCCGGTAGGGTTGGGGACGTGCTTCTTTCAGATCGTGACCTCCGCGCCGCCCTCGCCGCCGACGACGACACCGCGCTGGGCGTCGAGCCGTTCGACCCGGAGATGGTGCAGCCGTCGTCCATCGACGTGCGGCTGGACAAGTACTTCCGCGTGTTCAACAACTCGCGTTACACGCACATCGACCCGAAGCTGCCGCAGGAGGATCTGACGTCCTCCCATGAGGTGCCCGAGGGTGAGGCGTTCGTGCTGCATCCGGGCGAGTTCGTGCTGGCCTCGACGCTGGAGAAGTTCACCATCCCCACGCATCTCGCGGGTCGCCTGGAGGGCAAGTCCTCCCTGGGGCGCCTGGGGCTGCTGACGCACTCCACCGCCGGTTTCATCGACCCCGGTTTCCATGGCCACATCACCCTCGAGCTGTCGAACGTGGCGAACCTGCCCATCGTCCTGTGGCCGAACATGAAGGTCGGCCAGCTCGCGCTGTTCCGCATGACGTCGCCCGCCGACGTCCCTTACGGCACGGGCAAGCTCGGTTCGAAGTACCAGGGCCAGCGTGGTCCGACGCCGTCGAAGGCGTACCTGAACTTCCGGTAACCGCCGGTCACCGTCCTGTACATGGGTGCGGGGCGGCATTTTCCGCTTGCCGACGCCGTGCCGCGGCGTCCTCGGCCCCGCCCGCAATGAGCGGCGGTAACTACGCTGGTCCCCAGATCCCGCCCGGCCCCGGGCCGCCCGCGGGAATGACCATCGCCGCCGATCCATGACGGGGGTCCCATGACCCAGGAACACGTTGACCGCCCCGCCGACGAGAGCGGGGTGCCCGAGGGTGGGGAGCCGGATGCCCGGACGGATGGGCGTGCAGCCGGCTCCGCGACGAGCTCCGCGACCGGCCCGGAGTCCGGCCCCGCCATCAGTTTCGAGTCGGTGGGGAAGCGGTACGGCGATGCCGTCGCCGTCGACGACGTGTCCCTCGACATCCGCGGTGGCGCGGTGACGGTGCTGGTGGGTTCCTCCGGCTGCGGCAAGACGACGCTGCTGCGGATGATCAACCGGATGGTCGAGCCGACCTCCGGGCGCGTGCTCATCGACGGCGAGGACGTCGCCGACCGGGACCCCGTCGAACTGCGGCGCGGCACCGGTTACGTCATGCAGAACGGCGGCCTGCTCCCGCACCGCACGGTGCTGGACAATGTGGCGACGGTGCCGCGGCTCAAGGGAGTTTCCCGTCGGCAAGCGAGGGAACGCGCGCGGGAACTGCTGGGCGTCGTCGGCCTGCCCGACGGGGTGGGCGACCGGTACCCGGCGCAGCTGTCGGGCGGGCAGCAGCAGCG
>DUOR01000123.1 GCA_012838715.1 Actinomycetales bacterium | reverse complement strand
GGGCCCCGTAATTTTCCGAGGAGTGAACAGGTTGCTCGCCGACGTCATCGACGTGCTCGCCGACCCCATCGACGGCACCCCGCTGGAGCGCGGGGACTCCGAGTGGCAGACCGTGAAATCGGAGTCCGGCCACAGCTACGACGTGGCCCGGCAGGGGTACGTCACCCTCGCCGGCGGCGCCGGCCTGCGTTACAGCGGCGACGACGCGAAGATGATCGCCGCCCGCGAGGATTTCCTTTCCGGCGGCCATTACGCCCCGTTCGTGGAGGCCGTCACCGGCAACGTGCAGGACGTCCTCGACGACGCGAACGTCGCCGAGGAGGCCAACCCGGCCATCCTCGAGATCGGCGCCGGCACCGGCTACTACCTGGCGCACACCCTCGACGGGGTGGACGGCGCGCGCGGCGTCGGCATCGACGTCTCCGTCCCGGCGGCCAAGCACCTGGCGAAGTGCCACCCGCGCGTCGGCGCCGTGGTGGCCGACGCGTGGGCGCGCCTGCCCATCCGCGACAACTCCATCGACGCCATCACCGTCATTTTCGCGCCGCGCAACGCCGAGGAGTTCGCCCGCGTGCTCAAGCCGGGCGGCCAGGTCGTCGTGCTCACCGCCGCGACCGGCCACCTGGGTGAGCTGCGCCAGCCGCTGGGCATCATCGACGTGGAGCGCGGCAAGGTCGAGCGCATGATCGCCCAGGCCGAGGGGCACCTGGCGCCCGTGGGGGAGCCGGAGCTGGTGGAGTTCCCGATGACCCTCGACCAGGACGCCATCGCCGCCCAGATCGGCATGAGCCCGTCGGCCCGACACATCCACCCGGACGTTCTGGCCGAGCGCATCGCCGCTCTGCCGGAGCAGATGGAGGTCACCGCCCGTGCGTACGTGACGCGACTGGGGAAGGTCGGCGCATAGCCTGCACGTAGCCGCCCCGTTCCCGCTTGCCGACGGCCGCCCCCTCGTGGGGCGGCCTTTTCGTTTCTCCCGGCCGATGCCCGCACACACTTTTTCGGCGTCGGCTCTTGCGCCCATTCGGCGAGGGGGCTACGGTTGGCCTCCTGTTTTGTCGTCGAGGTGAGGAAAGACAGTGCTCAACCCGATCGTTCACCGCATTTTTCCGCGCTGACGCAGGGGCGCCTTCCGAGGGCCCGTTCAGCGCGTTCCGCTGAACATCGAAGGAGCCCTCATGTCTACCTCAACCACTTCCACCCCCATCACGCCCGCCATCACGTTGGCCGACGTGTCATTCTCCTGGCCCGACGGCGCCGAAATCCTCCATCCCACCGATGCGGTAATCGGCGTCGGCCGGACCGGGCTCATCGGCGATAACGGAGCCGGCAAGTCCACGTTGATCCGGTTGATTCTGGGTGATCTCGTACCCACCGCGGGCACCATCACCTGCACCGGTGACGTGGCGTACCTTCCGCAGCAACTCATCCTCGACGCGGAGACGACTGTGGCCCAGTTGTTGGGTATCGAAGGAAAACTCGATGCCCTGACCGCCATCGAACACGGGGACGCGGCACCCGAACATTTCCAGGTGATCGGCGACGATTGGGACATCGGGCCCCGGGCGCGGGCACTCCTCGATTCCGCCGGCTTGGCGGGAATCGGATTGAGCCACACCGTCGGCACGCTCTCGGGCGGAGAGGTGGTGCTCACCGCCCTCATCGGCATCAAATTGTCGGGGGCGACCATCGCGATTCTCGACGAGCCGACGAATAACCTGGATCGTGAAGCACGGCTCCGGCTCGGGGACATCGTCGACGGTTGGAAAGGCACCCTCGTCGTCGTCAGCCATGACACCGAACTGTTGGAACGCATGGATTCCATCGCCGAACTGCGGAATCACACGATCTCCGTGTTCGGTGGTTCCTATGGCGAATACCGCGAGCACCTCGCCCGGGAGCAGGCCGCGGCCGAACAAGCGGTGCGCACCGCCGAACAAGCGCTGAACGCGGAAAAGCGCCAGCGCATCGAGGCCGAGACGAAGCTCTCCCGCCGAAAGTCGTACGCGAAGACCGACTACCGCAATAAACGGCGGCCGAAGATAATCATGAATCTGCGGCGCAGCGAAGCGCAGGTCTCCGCCGGAAAACTCCGCGGCGAGCACCAGCGGGCCGTCGAAGACGCCGAGCGGGCCCTGAAAGCCCGGGAGACCCGCGTGCGGAGGCAGGAGAGTATCCGGATCGATCTCCCCGACCCGGATGTGCCGGCCGGCCGCCGCATTCTCGAGTGGCGCGCCGCCGACGGCCCGGCCCACCTTATGTTCGGGCCGGAGCGGGTCGCGTTGATCGGCAGGAATGGAGCCGGCAAAACGCGGTTGCTGGAAACCCTGTGGCATCCCGAATCGGAGACGTATCCCCGGTTGGTGCCTCACACCAACCGGATTGGGTACCTTCCGCAGCGCCTCGATCACCTCGATGAAAGCGTGACCGTCATCGAAAGCGTGCTCCAGGCGGTACCGTCCGCGGACCCGCAGCGCGTGCGGGCGAATCTCGCCCGCTTCCTGTTCACCGGCGACGACGTCGGCAAGCGCGTCGCCGCGTTGTCCGGTGGCGAGCGATTCCGGGTAGCTCTGGCGCGGTTGCTTCTCGCGGAGCCCGCCCACCATCTGCTGGTTCTCGACGAGCCGACGAACAACCTCGACTTAAGCAGCATCGATGAAGTGGTCGGTGCCTTGGTGGCCTATCGCGGCGCCGTGGTCGTGGTGAGCCACGACTATGCGTTCCTGCGCAGGCTGGGTATCGATACGTGGCTGCATCTCGGCGATGGCGGCGCGTTGACCGTGGCTGACGAACCCGAGGAAGGGGGCCTCTGAACCGGCGCCGTCCGCCTCAGCCGTCGCGTTGCGAGGCGTGGAACGCAAGCGCCGGTTCGAGCCACTTCCGCAGCTTTTCGCCGCGAAGTGCGTCGGGATGCACGGTGATCCACCCCGGTCCCATCTCCCTGTCCGCACCCATGTACGCGGGGCCCGCGCCGGGTTCGCTCAGGAGCCGTTCATTGTCTTCCGGGTCGACGTGCAACAGCAGGTTTCCGCCGCTGCGGGCGGCGGCGACCATGCGGTCGTCCACCATGAAGGAGGTGCCGCCGAACATGCGCACCTCGCGAGGTGCAAGGTCGGCCAGTGCCTCGCGCACCCGCTGCACCAGGTCGTCGCGGGCTTCATTGCCTGCGGTCATCGGGCGTCCCCTTCAATCGTTGCGGGCATTGCCGGCATTGCGGGAGCCGCCCCGGAGTGCCGGGGACGACACCTCCCATGGGCCCGCCAGCCCGAACAGGCGGAGCGAGAAGATGGCAGCACCGTCGTCAGCGACGATTTCGACTGCCGAGTGATCCGCGAGGATGTCGACGCGGTGGCCGCCGCCCCCGATCGTGCCAGCCTTGCCGTGGCCCGCGTTGCCGTCGTCGGCGTCGCCGTGGTCGCCGAGTTCCAGGTCGCGGTGTGTCCCGCTTCCGCGCCGCCGCCGGGGCAGGGTGGTGGCGCGCTCGTCGCCGAAATGGTTCGGCCACTCGGGGGAATGCCTCCGCACCATCAGGCGGTCGCCGCGCAGCTCGACGTCGAGACGGGTGCGGGGGAGTCCGCCGGTCCCGCCGGCCCCGTATTGTCCGCCGGTCCCGCCGGAATCGCGGATAGTGACGGCGCCGTCGCCGGTGAGGGCCACCCGGAAAATGTCGCCGCGGTGCCCGTCGCCCACGGTGGGCATCGCCTCCTCGCCGGGCACGATGGGGGTTTGGATGAGCCGCCCCTCATGCAGAGTCAGTTCGCGGGCGAAGGTCAGGCAGTGGAGCCAGCCGCCGGAGGCCATGGTCGGCTGGTCGTCCTCCTCGGGCATGCCCATCCATCCCAGCAGTACGTGCCGGCCCGTGCCCGCGAACGCCTGCGGTGCGTAGAACTCGAAGCCGTGGTCCAGCTCCCGGAACGGTTCGGTCACCCGGAACGTGAGGGGACCGGGGGCGCCGGCGTCGTCGGCAAGCAGGTGGCCGACCACGTACCCGCACTGGTAGCGGTTCCGGCGTTCGTCGCCGTCCTCGGCGCGGATTCCCTGCGGCGAAACGATCAGGACGTCGTACTCCACGCCGGTCGCCGCGTCCGTCATGCGCAGCAGGTTCGGGCATTCCCACATGTACCCGCCGGGGGTGGGGCCGTCGAGGACGATCTCGCGGCCCCGGTCCCATCGCCGCCGGTCGGTGGAATAGTGCAGCAGCGCGGTGCCGCGGCGGTCGTCGGTTTGCGCGCCGAGCAGCATCCGCCATCGGCCCGGGACATCCGGATCCGCGGTGACCACAGGATCCCGGTAATGGGCGGTGTAGCCCGGCGGCGGCCCGGCGACGAGCGGGTTCGCCGCGTCCTTCACGGCCGGGCGCAGGATTCCGTCGGGGCCGGGGGCGGTGGTGGCCAGGCATTGCGTCGCACCCCAGACGTGGCCCACCGGGATACCGTCGGGGAACCGCTGGGCCAACTCCGCGCCGGTCAGGGCAGCCGGCCCCGGCAGGTTTCCGGTGTAGAAAAACTCGACCGGGTCGCCGGGGCGCTGCGGGGCGACCGCTCCGCCGGAGAAGCAGCCGTCGGCGTCGTACTCCTCGCCGGGCGCCAGCATCGGCGGGTGATGGCGCCACTCGAGCAGGTCCGGCGACGTGGCGTAGCCCCAGCCCGTCCGCCGCGGCGCATGCGGGAACCCGGGGTCCCACTGGTAACACACGTGCCAGGTCCCGTCCAGGTGCACGAGCCCGTTCGGGTCGTTGAGGCGGCCCTTCGGCGGGGCCAGGTGGAACGCCGGCCGGTGCCCGTTTCCCGCCACGGGCTCAGTCCTTGACCTCGGTGGCGTGAATCTGCGCGTCCAGATCCTCGGGCGCCAGATGGGCGTGCGAGAACTCCGGCGTCAGCGGCAACCGCAGCTCAAGGTCGGTGCCGGGGCAAATCTCGATGGTGCCGGACTTCAACTTGAAGTCGAGGACGTGCCCGCCGGACGTCCGGTCGTCGTCGATGAAATGCACGTGGCAGCCGGGCACCGAAATGCCCTTCTCGTACACCGGCGTGCGGAAGCCGGCGATGACCCCGCGCACGTTCTCGAAGTCGATGGACTCGTCGGCCTCGGTGGCATCCACCATCTTCGGGTAGGGCTTGCTCTGCTTGACGACGGTCCGGGTCTTGACCCATTCGAATTCCCCGCAGATGCGCAGGGCGTACATGTAGTTCGCGCTCGGCACGACGGAGTCGATGTACGGGGTGATGTCCGCGCGGACGGTGTTCTCCGGGGCGCGGCGGACGATGTGCGGCACGAAGTTGGTGGCCACGGCGAAGGGGGTCTTCTGCGTCATCGTCGCGCGGGTCGCGGTGCCGTCGCCGCGGAGCTGCCAGCACACGCCGTCGAGGATCACCATCTCCCCGTCGAGCCCGTTGAAGGTGCCGATGCCGAAGTTGCCCTTGCCCAGCAGCTCGCCGATGGTCAGCTCGCCGTCGTAGATGCCGTCGAGGAGCGCGGTCATCAGCGACGCCTGGAAGAAAGTGTGGCGATTGATGGGCAGGTCCGCCTGCAGGGCATCCGGGTGGGGGCCCGGGGCGGGGTTGGCCTGGCGGGCGCCTGGTGCGGGGTTGGCGCCGGTGGAGTTCGTGGCTGCGTCGGTGTTCACGTACGCCAGGCTAGCCGCGGCGGCGGGGCGGGGCACCCAGGGCGGCGTCGGCAAGCTTCCGCAGCGGCGCCAAGCGCGAGCGGTTGGCGGCGACCAGGCGGTACGCGATGGAGGCGGGGGCGGCGACCAGGGGATTGAGGAGGACGACCCCGACGCCACGCCACACCCGCGACGCGGCATGGTCGCGCAAGGCGTAACCGATGGCTACCGAGCCACGTGCGAGGAACACGGGGCCGACCGGCCGTGGCTCGAAGTACAGGGCGTGGCGTTGGATGAGCGCGGGGTCGATGCCCAAGTCCGCGAAATCGACGTCATGCGAGGAGACGACGGAGAGGGGCCGGCTGCCGTGGTGGTCGGGCCGGTCGGTCAGGTGGGCGAGCCAATCGGCCGACCATGCGCAGAACCCGCAGTCACCGTCGAAAACGAAGGTGGCCGCGGGGCCGGTGGATTGAACGTCGGTTGTCGCGTCGGTCATGTGCTCCACAGTGGCGCATCGGGGCGGGGAGCCCGCAAGGGGCGCCGCCCCGCCGCTACATCAGCGACTTGTAGACGTCGACCGTCTGCTTCGCGATGGACTCCCAGCTGAACACGTCGATGGCGCGCTGCTTGCCGGCCTCGCCGAACTTCTTGGCGGCGTCGCGGTCCGACACCATCTTGTTCACCGCGGCGGCGATGTCGGCCTCGAAGCCCTCCGGGTCGTTCTCGTCGTAATGCACCAGCGCACCGGTCTCGCCGTCGACCACGACCTCCGGGATGCCGCCGACGTCGGAAGCGACGACCGCGGTGCCGCAGGCCATGGCCTCCAGGTTCACGATGCCCAGCGGCTCGTAGATGGACGGGCAGACGAAGGAATCGGCGGCGGTGAGGATCTCCTGGATCTTCTCCTTCTCCAGCATGTCCTTCACCCAGAACACACCGTCGCGCTCGGCCTGCAGGTCGGTGACCAGCTGCTCGGTCTCCGCCGCAATCTCCGGGGTGTCCGGCGCACCGGCGCACAGCACCAGCTGCACGCCCTCGTCGAACTGCGACGCCGCCTTGACCAGGTGGCCGACGCCCTTCTGGCGGGTGATGCGGCCGACGAACGCCACCATCGGGCGGGACGGGTCTACGCCCAGCTCATCGAGGACCGACCAACCGTTGGCCTCCTTCGACTCCTCCCACGTCGGGCGCGGGTACCAGAGGCCGGTGTCGATTCCGTTGAGCACCACGTGGACGTTGTCCGGCTCGATGCGCGGGTACGCCTCCAGAATGGCGTCCTTCATGCGCGCCGACACCGCGATGACGCCGTCGGCGTACTCCATGGTGTTCTTCTCCGACCACGACGACACGTCGTAGCCGCCGGCCAGCTGCTCGCGCTTCCACGGGCGGTGCGGCTCCAGCGAGTGGGCGGTCGCGATGTGCGGGATGCCCTTCAGCTTGCCGGTCAGGTGGCCGCCCAGGCCCGCGTACCAGGTGTGGGAGTGGACGACCTGGATGTCGGTCGCGGCGGCGGCGTCCGCCATCCGCAGGCCGGTGGACAGGGTCTTGATGGCGGGGTTCGCGTCGGCCAGCGCCTCGTCCACGCCATGCACGTAGGTTTCCGCCATATCGCGCGGGGCACCCATGCAGTGCACGTCGACGTCGACGCCGTCGAGCTCGCGCATGAATCGGGTCAGCTCGGTGACGTGCACGCCGGCGCCGCCGTAGATTTCCGGGGGATACTCTCGGGTCATCATCGCAACTCGCATGGCATCCAGCGTAACCGGAAAACGCGGCCCCGGCCCGGCCCGAAAACCGGGGGTGATTTCCTCCCCGGCACAACCCGCAAAACGCATATAGGTTGGTGGTTGTGAGGAGTCAACCTAACGTCCTGTCCATCGTTCTCGCCGGCGGTGAGGGCAAGCGTCTGTTCCCGCTCACTGCGGACCGCGCAAAGCCCGCCGTTCCTTTCGGAGGAAGCTACCGGCTCATCGACTTCGTGCTGTCGAACCTGGTCAACGCGGGTTACCACAAGATCTGCGTGCTGACCCAGTACAAGTCCCATTCGCTCGACCGTCACATTTCGCAGGCGTGGCAGCTGTCCGGCATCACCGGCCAGTACGTCACCCCGGTGCCGGCTCAGCAGCGACTGGGCAAGCGCTGGTTCACCGGTTCGGCGGACGCGATCCTTCAGTCCCTGAACCTCGTCTACGACGAGGACCCGGAGCACGTCATCGTCTTCGGCGCCGACCACGTGTACCGCATGGATCCGGAGCAGATGGTGCGCGCGCACATCGAGTCCGGTGCCGCGGTGACCGTCGCCGGCATCCGCGTCCCCCGCAAGGACGCGCACGCTTTCGGCTGCATCGACGCCGACGAGAGCAACCGGATCACCAGCTTCCTGGAGAAGCCGTCCGATCCGCCCGGCACCCCGGATGACCCGGAGTCGACCTTCGCCTCCATGGGCAACTACGTCTTCACCACCGAGGCCCTCCTCGAGGCGCTGAAGGAGGACTCGGAGAACGAGGACTCCGACCACGACATGGGCGGCGACATCATCCCGATGCTCGTCGAGCGTGGCGAGGCGTACGTCTACGACTTCAAGGACAACTACGTCGTCGGCGAGACCGAGCGCGACAAGGGCTACTGGCGTGACGTCGGTACCATCGACGCGTTCTACGAGGCGAACATGGACCTCATCTCGGTCCACCCGGTGTTCAACCTCTACAACAAGAAGTGGCCGATCCACACGTTCTCCGAGGAGAACCTGCCGCCGGCGAAGTTCGTCCAGGGCGGCATCGCCCAGGCGTCGATGGTCGGCGCGGGCACCATCGTGTCGGGCGGTACGGTCCGCAACTCGGTGCTGAGCACCAACGTCGTCGTCGAGGATGGCGCGACGGTCGAGGGCTCGGTCCTCTTCCCGGGTGTCCGCGTCGGTCGCGGTGCGGTCGTGCGCCACGCGATTCTGGACAAGAACGTCGTGGTGTCCGACGGCGAGATCATCGGCGTCGACCATGCCCGCGATGCGGAGCGCTTCAAGATCAGCCCCGGTGGCGTCGTCACCGTGGGTAAGGGCGAGGTCATTTAACCCTCCCTTCCGGGACCGCGGCAGGAGCCGCCCACCCACCGGTTGCCGGTGGGGCGGGTGGCGCGTGCGCGGCTGACTCCATGGCCGGTTCCGGCCGGGCCACTTCGGTGGTCCGCCGGGGCCGGCCTTTCGCGTGCGCGCCCCCTGCTTTCCGACGCGGTGGTTTGTGGTCGGGGCCTTTTCGTCGGCGCCGTTTCGGTGGGGCGTTTTCGGTGGGGCCTTTTTCGGTGAGGCCTTCTCGCTGGCGCCTTTTCGTTAGGGCATTGTGACCGGTCCCGGGTTGTTGGGCCGCCGGGGCTTGGAGAATAATGTTCACCACGGCGGTTCGCCTACGCGATGACCGCCCGCGCCAAACGCGCGCGGTGGAAAGCGCCGGGTTGCGCGGCCGCCGGAGAATGACAACAGATAATCGATTTTTACGGGGAGAGGACGACGATGACCGATTCGAATGAGACCCAGGACACTTCCGCCGGTTCCGAAGGAGGCAACGGTTCCCGGGTTCTCGAGGGGCGCCGTGTCGCTTTCCTGGCGGGCCAAGGCGTCGAGCAGATTGAGCTGACCGACCCGATGAAGGCCGTTCGCGCGGCGGGCGGCGAGCCGGTGCTCGTGTCCTACTCCGACGGGTCCTTCGTGGCCATGAACGGCGACTGGGAGCACGCCGACAGTTTCGTCGTCGACGTCGCGGTGGCCGAGGCCGAGGTCGCCGATTACGACGGCCTGGTGCTGCCGGGCGGCACCCTGAACGCCGACGCCGGCCGCATCGACGAGGACGTCCGCCGTTTCGTCGCGGCGTTCCATGAGACCGGGCGTCCGCTCGCCGCCATCTGCCACGCGCCGTGGCTCCTCATCGACGCGGGCCTCGCGTCGGGCGTGAAGCTGACCTCGTACATTTCCTGCAAGGTCGACCTGGTCAACGCGGGCGCGGACTGGGTGGATGAGCCGCTCGTCGTCGACGGCAACATCATCACCTCGCGCAACCCCGGCGACCTGGAGCACTTCAACGCCGCCATCGTGGACTCCATCGCGCAGGTCCAGCGCTAGTTCCCGGCGCCGGTCAACGGCACAACGGAAAAGGCCACCCGCCGCTGCGGGTGGCCTTTCGCGTGCCCGGGGACCGTGCGCCGGGGACCGAGCTCGAACCGTGCCCCGGGCTCCGCGCCCCGGACCTACTTCTTGATGAGCACGACCGCGCCGGCGCCGACCGGCAGCCGCGTCACCAGGGCGTCCTCGCGCTCCAGCAAGGCCTTCTCGGCCTCGCGGGCGGCTTCGGTGTCGCGGTCGCGGCGGGACCCGTCGGCGATGGTGCCGTCGAGGAGGACGCCGGCGAAGACGAGGACGCCGCCGTCGGAAAGCAACGGCCACGCGCGCTCGCGGAAGGTCTCGATTTCGGCGGGGGAGACGTCGGCGTAGATGAGGTCGTAGGCGCCCGGCGCCAGGCGCGACAGCACGTCCAGCGGGCGCGACGGCAGGAAACGGTGGCGGGAGGCGGGGATGCCCGCGCGCTGGAAGGAGTCCCGGGCCAGCTTCTGGTGGGTGATCTCCGGGTCGACGCAGGTGAGCACCGCGTTGTCGGGCATGCCCGCGAAGAGGTGCAGTCC
>DUOR01000122.1 GCA_012838715.1 Actinomycetales bacterium | reverse complement strand
TCGACATGACCGGTCTGGCGCAGAAGGGCGGCGCCGTTGTCTCGGATCTGCGCATCGCCGATTCCCCGCTGGCCGAGCCGGGCGTCGTGCCCGCCGGCCGGGGCGACCTGCTGCTCGCCCTCGACGGCCTGACCGCCGCCGACCCGGCGAACCTGAAGGTCATCGACGCCGGCCGCACCACCGCCCTGGTCTCCTCCACGTCCACCCCCACGGGCGTGATGTGCACCGACGTCACCGCCGATCGTCCCGACGGGGTCGCGCTCGCCGACGCCATCGGTTCCCGTGCCCACCGGGCCATCACCACCGATGCGGCGGCCGTGGCCCGGTCCCTGTTCGGCGACTCCACCTTCCAGACGACCCTCATGCTCGGCGCCGCCGTCCAGGCCGGGGCACTGCCGGTGACCGCGGGATCCGTGGAGGCGGCCCTGCGCGCCAACGGCGTCGCCGTCGCCGAGAACATCCGGGCCTTCCGCTACGGCCGGCTGCTGGTCGCCCGCCCGGAAGAGCTGGGCCGCATCGTCGCGGAACGCACCGGCGCTACCGCGGCGCCCTCCGCCGGGCCCTCCGCCTCGGAGCCGGCGGCCCCCACGGCACCGTACTGGGCGCTGGCCCTGGTCCGCGGCACCCTGCCGGTGCCGGCGTCCCCGGGTGCGGCGGTCCGCACCGATCTCGTCGGCGACGTCGCCATGCGGGCTGGCGAGCTGGCCGAGTGGGGCTCCCGCGCCGACGCGGAACGCTTCATCGACGACGTCGCCGCCATCGCCGCGGCCGAGCGCGCCGCCGATCCGCATTCCACGGAGCTGACCCGCACGGCCGCCTTCGGCCTGCACAAGCTCACCGCCTACAAGGACGAGTACGAGGTCGCGCGGTTGACCCTCGACGATGCGCACAAGCGCACGATCACCGACGCGTACGGCCCGGACGCCACCGAACGCATCCTGCTGCACCCGCCGATGCTGCGGGCCCTGGGGATGGACAAGAAGATCGGGCTGCGGGCCGGGCCCGTCGGCAAGCGGGTGATGGCGGGGCTCGCGCACATGAAGAACCTGCGCGGCACCCCGCTGGACCCCTTCGGTCATACGGCGATGCGCCGCATGGAACGCGAGCTCGCGGAGCGCTACCGGGCGCGCCTGCTCGACGACGCCCGCCGCATCGAGGACGCGGCCGGCGCGGCCGACGGCACGGCGCAGCGCCTCCTCGGCGAGGCCGTCGCCTTCGCGGGACTCGCCGACGGCGTGCGCGGGTACGAGGAGGTGAAGGTGCGGTCCTCGGCGCGCCTGCGCGGGGAACTCGGGATGGGCGACGCCGGCTGATCCATCGGGTCGGCTGACATCGGTCCGGTGCCCCTCCGTGGGCGGTTCAATGAACCGCGAACGAGGGGCCACGGAGAATGGGGGCACCAGAAAGGGGGCCCGGGCCACCGTTCCCCAATAGGATCGGGGGCATGGTGGCCCAACTGCCGCGGTGGCGGCGCCCCGAACGCTCCGTCGAAGGCGGGGTTCTGCGGGCGGCCACGCTGGCGATGGCCCTGTCCTGGCCGCTGTGGCAGCTGGAACGGGCCCGGTTCTGGTACCCCGACGACTTCGGGCTCACCCACTGGTTCCCCACTTTGACCATGGTGATGTTCGGCCTGGCCAACCTGACCATGCTCGGCGCGTGGGTCACCGGCCAGAACCGGTACATGATCCTGGCCAACCGGATCACCGGCTTCACCATCCCGGCGGCCCTGCTCCTGCTTCTGGTCGCGGTGGTCCAATCCGACCTCGAGATCGGGCACGGGCTGTGGTTCACCGGCTTCTGCGGAATCCCCGCCGTCGCCTTCGCGCTGACGGTGCCCATTCAAGTGGGAATCCCCTGGTTCGTCCTCACCGTCGGTGGCACGACCCTGGTCAGCGGCGTGCTGCAGGGGAGGTACTCCTGGTACGACCTCGCCGGTGACACCGGATTCGCGATCATCAACACCTTCGCGTTCATCATCATCGCGGCGGCCGCGACCCGCATCGCCCGCGTCACCGACGCGACGGAAGCCGAGGCGATGCGCGACCAGTCCCGCGCGGCGCGGCTCAACGCCCGGAGCGAGGAAATGACCCGCTTCACCGCGCTCATCCACGACCAGGTGCTGTCGGAGCTCTCCGCCATCGCCAACGGGGTCAAGCCCACGGGGACCGTGAACCTCCACATGGATGGTGGGCTTCGCGGCGGCATGATCGACGGCGCGGACGAATTCATCGACACCGTCACCGAATGCGTCAAGGCGGAAACCCCCGACTGCGACATCGTCATCCGCGGAGACGCCAACGGTCACCTCGACGTGCCGGAGCCGGTGGCGGCCAACATGCTGCTCGCCCTGAGGGAGGTCGCCCGCAACTCGGCCCGCCATGCGGGCCCGGGCGCGCACCGCACCTGCATCGTCGAGGTGGGCGCGGGCACCGTCACGGTGAGCTACGGCGACGATGGCCGCGGCTTCGACCCTGAGGCCGTGTCCCCCACCAGGGCCGGCCTCCGGGTGTCGGTGCTGGGCCGGATGGCCTCCCTCTCCGGCGGTTCCGCGAGCATCGACTCCGGGCCCGAGGAAGGGGCCCGGGTGACGCTGCGCTGGGAGGACGGGGAATCCGCGCGGGGGCGCCGCACCCCCGCCCCCGTGGATCGCGCCGACGAACCCGTCTACTCGCTGCTGGGCATGAACATCATCTTCTCCTGGCAGTTCGGTCTCGCCATCGCCGCGGTGCTGTCCATGCTCCTGTTGCTCGGCGAGGCGCCGACGGGGGTCCCGGAGCTGGCCACGGCGGGGCTGATCGTCATCGCGTTGATGCTGCTCATCCCGGGGAGGCACGAGGTACTGCCGCTGCCCCGCACGGTTGCGTTGGTGCTCGTGCTCATCCTCATCGTGGTCGTCGGCTCCCACCAGTCGGTCGTGCAAACGGAATGGCTGTGGAACCGCATGATTTACATCAACGGCATGGCGCTCATCGCGTCCCTGCTGGCCATTCGCGGGCGGCCGGCCGCCGCCGCCGTCGCCGTGATCGGCGCGGGCGCGGTGATGCAGGTGTTGGCGGCACTGGGTTTGAGCCCGGTCCCCGAAGTGGGCCTGGTGCTCCTGATGTCGTACTCCATCCTCGTCTACGCCGCCGCACTGGTGCATTTGGGCGTCAAGTATTTCTTCGAGCGCCTGCCCCGTGCCCGCGGCGAGCGGCTCCGGGCCGAACGGGCCGCGGCGGAAGCGGAGGCGGCAAAGGAGCACCGCCGCCGCAACCTCGCGTGGCTGGAAAAGGAGGTGCTGCCCATCCTCGATGCGGCGGCCGTGCTGGATCCGCCGACCGAGCGCCTGCGCAACCGGGCCCGGCTCACCGAGCTGCGCTTGCGCGATTTGCTGCGTTCCCCGCTGCTGGACCGGCCGGCGCTGGTGGCCGCCATCGCCGATGCCCGCGGCAGGGGCGTCCACGTGCAGCTCCTCGACGATCGTTCCGGCTGGAACCGGGGCAACGGCTCCATGTCCGGGGAGATGGCCGGCGACGGAGTGGACGCCGATTCCGCGGTCGCCGCGGTCACCGGACCCGTCATCAGGATGCTCGACGAGGCCGACGCCGGCGACTCCATCACCGTGCGCGTCCTGCCGCCGGGCCGGTCCGCCTTCGCCACGCTTTCCGACGGCACCGGCGTCCAGCGCATCGCCGCCGACGGTTCCGTCATCGGCGATCCTGAGCCGGAACTTTGACCGGCTGCGGTTCGCCCGGGGCCGACGAGGCTAACGGTGATTCCCCAATCGTGGTCACCCGTTCGGGTCAGCAGTGGAGCGGTTGCGGGATTCCGAGAACAGTTGGGGATATGAAGCCGACAATCCGCCGCATCGCCGCCGTCGACGATCATGAGCTTTCGCTGCGTGGTCTCTCGGCGATCGTGGCCGAGGCCCCGGACATCGCTTTGGTCGGGGTTTACCCCTCCGTCACGGATTTGCTCGCCTCGCCCCCGGAGGGCGGCAGGCTCGATTTGGTCGTGCTGGATCTCCGGTTGGGCGATGACTCCGCCCCGGAAGACAACGTGCGCGCGTTGGCGGACGTGACCGACAACGTGCTGGTCCTGTCGTCGCTGGAGAGCCCGTATCTCGTCCGCCGGGCGTTGAAGGCGGGAGTGCTGGGGATGGTGCAGAAGTCCGAGGACCCGGACGTCATCGTCGAGGTGATCCGGAAAGCGGCGGGCGGCGTCGCGGTGCCGACCACGGAGTGGGCGGCGGTCATCGATTCGGACCCCCACTTGGATGCCGTGCAGTTGTCCGATCGCCAGCGAGAGGTCCTGGAACTGTACGCCTCCGGTGAGCCCGCGAAGCGCGTCGCCAGAATGACCGGTCTTTCCCCGGACACCGTGAACGATTACCTCGGCCGCATCCGGCAGAAATATTCCGCCGCGGGCCGCCCGGCGCCGACGAAAACCGACCTTTTCCGCCGCGCGCAGGAAGACGGCTTCCTCCCCGGCCCAAGCGACCCGGCATTCCGCGGGGCCCCGGCCCCATAGCTTCCCGTCGGCGGCCGGAACAGAAGGATGTGGGGCGGCCGGCAAACGTTACATGGGCGCCACCTGCGATGGGCCACTGGTTTTGGTGTCTGGGAACCCGCATGTTTCCGGGATTGAATCGAGCCATAGGCAAGAATCTCCCGGAAGGCCGATGACCATGACGACCTTGCTCGATTCCCACCCCGGAGCCCTCGGGGAAGCCCCGGATTTGACGGCACGGGAACTTCAGGTCCTCCGGGCCTGGCGGAACTCCCCGAGCAAGGCGCTCGCCGCGTTCGAGCTGCGGTTGTCGGAGAACACCGTCCGCACGCACATCCAGCGCATCCGCGCGAAGTACGCGTTCCTGGGCCATGACGTGTCGACGAAGGAGCAGCTCCTCGACCGCGCCTACCGGGACGGCCTGCTCACCCGCTGACCGGGTGCAGGCGCCTTTTCAGGCCAGCTCGACGATCTCCATGTACTCGTCGGACCAGTGGTCCTCGGTGCCGTCGGGAAGCACGATGACGCGCTCCGGCTCGAGGGCCTCCACCGCGCCCGGGTCGTGGGTGACCAGGACGACCGCGCCGGTGTAGGTGCGCAGGGCGTCGAGCACCTGTTCGCGGGACACCGGGTCGAGGTTGTTGGTCGGCTCGTCGAGAAGCAGCACGTTCGCGCGGGAGGACACCAGCGCGGCCAGCGCGAGGCGGGTCTTCTCGCCGCCGGAGAGCGTCCCCGCCGGCTGCTCCAGCTGTTCGCCGGAGAACATGAACGCGCCCAGCAGGCCGCGCAGCTCCTGCTCGTTGACGTCCGGGCAGGCGTCGACGGTGTTCTGCCAGACGGAGCGCTCCGGGTTGATGGTGTCGTGCTCCTGGGCGAAGTAGCCGACCTTCAGGCCGTGGCCGGTGACGATGCCGCCCTCGCCGTCGGTGCGTTCCACGCCGGCCAGCAGCTTGAGCAGCGTCGTTTTACCCGCGCCGTTGAAGCCCAGAACCACGACCCGGGAGCCCTTGTCGATGGCCAAATCCACGCCCGCGAACACTTCCAGCGACCCGTACATCTTGGTCAGGCCCTTGGCGTTCATCGGCGTCTTGCCGCAGGGCGCGGGCTCCGGGAAGGAGATGTGGGCGACCTTGTCGGCCACGCGCACCTCGTCGAGGCTGTCGATCATCCGCTCGGCGCGGGCGACCATCTGCTTCGCCGCACGGGCCTTCGTGGCCTTCGCGCCCAGCTTGTCCGCCTGCTTGCGCAGCGCCGACGCCTTCTTCTCGGCGTTGGCCCGCTCGCGGCGGCGGCGCGCCTCGTCGGTGGCGCGGGCGTCCAGGTACCGCTTCCAGCCCATGTTGTAGACGTCCGCCTCGGACCGGACCGCGTCGAGGTACCAGATCTTGTTGCACACGGCCTCGAGCAGCTCGACGTCGTGGCTGATCATCACCAGGCCGCCCTCGTGCTTCTGCAGGAAGCCGCGCAGCCAGGTGATCGAGTCGGCGTCGAGGTGGTTGGTCGGCTCGTCGAGAAGCAGCGTCGTGGCGGACTTCCCCGCCCCCGCCGACGCGGCGAACAGGATCTGGGCCAGCTCCACGCGGCGGCGCTGGCCGCCGGACAGGGTCTTCAGCGGCTGGTCGAGGATGCGCGCCGGCAGGCCGAGGGAGTCGCAGATGCGGGCGGCCTCGGAGTCGGCCTCGTAACCGCCGAGGTCGCGGTAGCGCTCCTCCAGCCGCGAGTACTTGCGGATGGCGGCGTCGCGCTTGCCGTCGCTCAGCGACGTCTCCATGATTTCCTGCTGCCGGTCCATGTTGCGGCGCATGGAGTCCAGGCCGCGGGCGGACAGCACGCGGTCGCGCGCCGTCTGCTCGATGTTGCCCTCGCGGCTGTCCTGCGGCAGGTAGCCGATGTCACCGGAACGCACGATGGATCCGCCGTAGGGCTCGCCCTCGCCCGCGAGGATGCGCATCGTGGTGGTCTTGCCGGCGCCGTTGCGCCCGACCAGGCCGATGCGATCGCCCGGCTGCACCCGCAGGTGCTCGCCGGGGGCGTCGAGCAGGGTGCGGGCGCCGACGCGGACCTCGAGATCATTGGTGACAATCACGTCGCGCCACCCTACCAGCCGCTATGCCCCGCCCCGGCATCAGCCGATCCCCGCCGGCGCCGTTCGTGCGTCGGGTCCGGGGCCGCCCGATATGGTGAGTCCATGAGCG
>DUOR01000013.1 GCA_012838715.1 Actinomycetales bacterium | reverse complement strand
GCCGGTTCGCCGCGACCGCGCTGCGGGATCGCCCGCAGGGCCGGGAGCTCGACTCGGAGGTGGGGTCGCTTGCCGACGCCCCCGCCGCGCTGGTCACCGTCCGCGTCGACGACGACGTGCCCCTGGGCCGCGTCCTCGACGTCGCCCGGGCGGAGGGCCTCGACGCCACGGTGGCGCACGGTTCGGTCACCAACGTGCAGACCCGATCCTTCGGCCGGCTGACGCTGCGGCTCACCGCCGCCGGGTCGCCGACCGGCACCGCGGCCCCTGCCGACCCGGCCGACCCGGCCAATCCGGCCACCGCGTCCGTCGCGTCGGTGAATGATGCCGCGGCACGAGTCGTCGGAAAGCTCAACGAATTCACGGAAAGCGAGGTGATCCGATGACCACCGCCGTCCTCGCCCGCGACACCAACTGGGAACAGTTGACGCCCCGCATGTGGGAGGCGTTCGGCGAAACGCTGTGGATGGTCGGAGTGACCATGCTCGTCGGCGGTTTCGTCGGCCTCGCGCTGGGCGTGCTGCTCTACGTCACGCGATCCTCCGGCGTGCTGCCCTCCGGGCCGCTGTACACGCTGCTCAACGTGGCCGTGAACTTCGTGCGGCCCATCCCGTTCATCATCCTGGTCACCGCGATGGGGCCGCTGACCAAAATCGCGGTGGGGCGGACCATCGGCACCGAGGCGGCGATTTTCGTCATGACCATCGCCGCGTCTTTCGCCGTCGCCCGCCTGGTCGAGCAGAACCTCATGGCCATCGACCCCGGCGTCATCGAGGCGGCCCGCGCGATGGGCGCCGGGCCGTGGCGGATCATCCGCACCGTCATCGTCCCCGAGGCGCTCGGCCCGCTGATTCTCGGCTACACCTTCGCGTTCATCGCGGTGGTCGACATGTCCGCCATGGCCGGCTACATCGGCGGCGGCGGGCTCGGCGATTTCGCCATCGTCTACGGCTACCGCGCCTTCGACTGGAACGTGACGCTGGTGACCACGCTGATCATCATCCTCATCGTCCAGGCCGCCCAGCTGCTGGGCAATTTCCTGGCGAAGAAGGTCATGCGGCGGTAGGCATCGGCCGGGGTGCCCGGTGCCCCGCCGCGGTGGCGTTCCGACGCGGCGCCGCTACAGCACCGCTGCAGCGCCACTACAGCGCGACCGCCCCGGTGGCGCGCCAGCCCTTCTTCGGGCCGGGCTCGTCGCCGCAGGAGGAGATGACGCCCTCGGTGACCGTCTTCTCCAGCGTCACCCCGAACCGCCGGCCGTCGGCGAACGCCACCACGGCGGCGGCGTCGGCGGGCGCCTTCACCAGAATCTCCCGGAGCCGGTCGAGGATTTCGGGATCGCCGGTGCCCTCGCCGTCGGCAAGCACCGCGCCCACGACGTCGGCGACGTCCACCGCCGCCACCGCATCCATCGCCCATTCGCCGGCCTCCTCGCGGGCGGCGAGCTCCGCCACCTGGCCGCGGGCGTCCCACACGCCGCGGCCGCGGCAACCGTTGGCGTGCAGCACGCCGCCGGCGGCGTCGCGGATGACGGCGTCGGTCTCGGCCACGGACAGGCGGCCGTAGGAGTAGTTCCACGGCAGCAGCACCAGCGCCGGCGCGAACCGGTGCCCCTTGGAATGGGACGTCTCCCAAACGATGTCGGGGTGCACGTTGCCCAACTGCAGCGCCACCGGGCGGCCCTTCACCGCGCAGCACACGTCGCGCTTGCCGTGGGTGCACACCAGCAGCAGCGGGCCGTCGACCTCCTCGGCGCCGTCGGTCGGGCGGCCCAGGCGGATGTCCAGGCCGATCATCTCCTCCGCCCCGGCGACGGTCATCCGCTCCAGGCGCGGCCCCGGACGGCCGGCGCAGCCACCTTCGCCCGCGCCACCGAACCCGACGCCCGGCGGGCAATGCGCGATGTACATGGTCACGCCCGCGCACGGCGCCTGCCCCAGCCGACCCGACTTGCGGATCAGCTGCAAAGACCCGCCCCGCTCCGCCAGCCAAGCCTTGATGCGGGCGGTCAGCTCGTCGCCGAACACCCCGCCGTCGAGGATGTCGCGGCTCCACCCGTAGGGATGCTCGAGCGCCACGAACAATCTCCCGCTTTTCGCGGTGCCGGGCAGCGACTCATGAAACAGGTCGGAGCAGGCGGAATTGGTCATGAGCCCACCCTAACAAGAGCCCCTCCCCGCCCCGCAGGGACGACCGGCATCACGGCTTTCCCCGCCACGCTTTCCGACGATCCACCCGCCCCCCACCGTCCGTATCCCCGCCCGGGTGCATGACGGAGATCACCCGAAACATAACCATTTGACAACTTTTTGAAAGGTGGAACGCTCCGACCTGCGGTTATGCGCTCAGGCTGATTGCCTTTCATTTCCGGCGCACCTACGGTCACATTCATGAGCTCCTCGTCCCACCAGCCCCAGCGCCGCCAGATCCGCGCCGCCGCAGCCCTGATCGCCGCAGGCGCCCTGGCCTTCTGCGTTGCCGCGTGCTCGCCGGGCGACGGCGGCGGCGACGACGTTCAATCGGCGGTGTCCATGCGTACCGCCAACGACCCGTCCGCCTCCGGGACCGCCAACGGGAACGGCAACGGGAACGGCAACGGGAACGGCAACGCGACCCTGGAGTCCGACCCGGCGCCCGCCGGCGATTACTCGACGCAGGCCGCCGAGGCCACCCCGGGCGACGGCTCGTACCTGGGCATCAAGGACGTGCGCATCGGTTCGCACGACGATTTCGACCGCATCGTCTTCGAGTTCACCGGCGAGGGCGTCCCCGGTTACTGGGTCCGTTACGAGGACATGCCGACGCAGCAGGGCAGCGGCCGGCCGATCACCGTCGCCGGCGCCCACAAGCTGGCCATCGACGTCCGCGGCACCGGCTACCCCTTCGACTTCGACATGGACGATTACCCGTCCGGCCCGGTCCGCCCGGACGACACCGACGCCATCGCCGAGGTCGTCGGCGCCGGCACCTTCGAGGGGTCCTCGCAGTACGTGGTGGGCATCGACGGTGAGCGCCGCCCGTTCAAGGTGTTCCAGGTCAACAACCCGACGCGCCTGATCATCGACATCCAGACCTCCTAGCGCGCCGCCGCGCGTCCCGCGGCCCATGCCCGGCTCACGTGCAGCTCGCGCCGCACACCCCGCGCCTCACGGTGCCCGGCTCACGCATAGCGTCCCTCCACCCGCCACCGGCCGGCATGGCCGATGAGCAGGAACGCCTGCGGGCGATCCTCCCCCACCGCCACGTGCATGCGGGCCGCCCGGCGCGCCTCATCGGCGGTCCACCAGCGTTCGTCGACGGGCCAGGGCCCTGCCCACGCCGTCACCGGGTGGGCGCGGCCGCCCCAGCGCAGCGTCACCGGTTCCCCGGTGAGGGTGCCGCGGCCGGTGACGGCCACCGCCTTCCCGTCCGCGTCGAGCAGTT
>DUOR01000121.1 GCA_012838715.1 Actinomycetales bacterium | reverse complement strand
ACTCATGACGAACCCCACCGGAATCAGCCTTGGCGGCGATGATCGGGGCAAGATTCCCCTCATCGGCCTGACTTTCGACGATGTGCTGCTGCTGCCCGACGCTTCGGACGTCATCCCGTCGGCGGTGGACACCTCCACGCAGCTGACCCGGGACCTGCGGCTGAACGTGCCGATCATTTCGGCGGCCATGGATACCGTCACCGAGGCGCGCATGGCCATCGCCATGGCCCGCCAGGGCGGCATGGGCATCCTGCACCGCAACCTGTCGGTGGAGGATCAGGCGCAGCAGGTGGAGATCGTCAAGCGTTCCGAGGCCGGCATGGTCACCAACCCGGTGACCTGCTCCCCGGACGAGACGATCGGCGAGGTGGACGCCAAGTGCGCCCGTTTCCGTATTTCGGGCCTGCCGGTCGTGGACGACGAGGGCAAGCTCGTCGGCATCTGCACCAACCGCGACATGCGTTTCGAGACCGACCCGGCCCGCCCCGTGCGGGAGGTCATGACCCCGATGCCGCTGGTCGTCGCCGAGCAGGGCGTGTCCGGCGACGCGGCGCTGAATCTGCTGCGTTCCCACAAGGTGGAGAAGCTGCCCATCGTCGACGGCGAGGGCAAGCTGACCGGCCTGATCACGGTCAAGGACTTCGTGAAGCAGGACCAGTACCCGAACGCCTCGAAGGACGCCAAGGGCCGCCTGCTGGTCGGCGCGGGCATCGGCACCGGCGAGGACTCCTGGAACCGCGCGGAGGCGCTTGCCGACGCCGGGGTGGACGTCCTGGTCGTCGACACCGCGCACGCGCACAACACGGGCGTGCTGGAGATGGTGTCCCGCGTGAAGAAGGAGTTCGGTGACCGCGTGCAGGTCATCGGCGGCAACCTCGCCACCCGCGAGGCCGCGCAGGCCATGATCGACGCCGGCGCGGACGCCATCAAGGTCGGCATCGGCCCGGGCTCCATCTGCACCACCCGCGTGGTCGCCGGTGTCGGCGCCCCGCAGATCACCGCCATCATGGAGGCGGCCGTCCCCGCGAAGAAGGCGGGCGTGCCGATCATCGCCGACGGCGGCATGCAGTTCTCCGGCGACATCGCCAAGGCCCTGGCCGCCGGCGCGTCGACCGTCATGCTGGGCTCGCTGCTGGCCGGCACCGCCGAGGCCCCGGGCGAGACCGTCGTGGTCAACGGCAAGCAGTACAAGATGTACCGCGGCATGGGCTCCCTGGGCGCCATGCAGGGCCGCGGCCTGACCGGCGAGAAGCGCTCCTACTCCAAGGACCGCTACTTCCAGGCGGACGTCCTGTCCGAGGAGAAGCTCGTGCCGGAGGGCATCGAGGGCCGGGTGCCGTTCCGCGGCCACCTGGACGCCATCGTCCACCAGCTCGTCGGTGGCCTGCGCGCCGCGATGGGCTACACCGGTTCGGCGACCGTCGAGCAGCTCAACGAGGCGAAGTTCGTGCAGATCACGGCCGCCGGCCTGCGCGAGTCGCACCCGCACGACATCCAGATGACCGTCGAGGCGCCGAACTACTACCAGCGCTAAGCGCTGATCCGAAGGAATACCCAAACATGCGCGACATGGTTGAAATCGGCATGGGCCGGGAGGCCCGACGCACCTACGAACTGTCGGATGTGTCGATCGTCCCGTCCCGCCGGACCCGGTCCTCGAAGGACGTCGACGCCTCCTGGCGCATCGACGCGTACCAGTTCGACTTCCCGATGATGATGCACCCCACCGACGCCATCTCCGGCCCGGAGTCGGCGCGCGAGTTCTCGCGCCTCGGCGGCCTGGCGGTGCTGAACGCGGAGGGCATCTGGGCCCGCCACGAGGACGGCGACGCCGCCATCGCGCGGGTCGTCGAGGCGGCCCGCGACGCGGCGACCCCGGCGGCGGCGAACAAGGTGCTGCAGGAACTGCACGCCGCCCCCATCGACGAGGAGCTCCTGGTGCGCCGCATCAAGGAGATCCGCGACACCGGCGCCGTGACCGCGGTGCGCGTGAGCCCGCAGCGGGCCCACGAGCTGACCCCGATCGTCGTGAAGGCGGGCATTGACCTGCTGATCATCCAGGGCACCCTGATTTCCGCCGAGTTCGTCACCTCCGAGGGTGAGCCGCTGAACCTGAAGGACTTCATCGGCGGCCTGGACGTGCCGGTCATCGCCGGTGGCGTGGTCGACTACCGCACCGCGCTGCACCTGATGCGCACCGGCGCCGCCGGCGTCATCGTCGGCCCCGGTTCGACCACCGCGCCCTACGCCCTGGGCCTGGACGTCCCGATGGCCACCGCCATCGCCGACGCCGCCGCGGCCCGCCGCGACTACCTCGACGAGACGGGCGGCCGCTACGTGCACGTCATCGCCGACGGTGGCCTGGACACCGCGGGCGACATCGCGAAGGCGATCGCCTGCGGTGCCGACGCCGTGTCCCTGACCCGCCTGTTGTCCTCCGCCGAGGAGGCCCCGGGCAACGGCTGGTTCTGGCCGTCCGCCGCCGCGCACCCGAAGTACCCGCGCGGTTTCGTGGACACCGACCTGTTCGACGACGAGGAGTCCCGCATCCCGATGGAGGAGCTGCTCTTCGGCCCGACGGCCACGCCGTTCGGCACCGCCAACCTGGTCGGCGGGCTGAAGCGCGCGATGGCCAAGTGCGGCTTCACCGACGTGAAGTCCTTCCAGCGCGTGGACCTCACCGTCCACTAGGCGCCGCGACCGTTCGAGCCCCGCCTCCCGCGAAGGGGGACGGGGCTCGCGTGATCCCGGGCCGCGATCCCGGGCTCGGCCGGGCGCCGCCGTCGGAAAACGATGGCGGAACCGTTGGCGTCGGAAAGCAACGGCCGAAACCCGGTGTGGCGGGGGAGGGGCGCTGCTAGCGTGAGCCGGGTAACGGATGCGGGCGGTGCGCCCGGCCGCGGGGAGCGGCCACCGGGGCGCGCCCGCGAGAGGAAAGGTGTGCGCACATGGCGGTTCGGGATTACGACGTGCTCGTGGTCGGTTCGGGGTTCGGCGGGTCGGTCGCGGCGCTGCGGCTGTCGGAGAAGGGCTACCGCGTCGGCGTGGTCGAGGCGGGCCGCCGTTTCGAGGACGACCAGTTCGCGAAGACCAGCTGGCGGCTGAACAAGTACCTGTGGGCCCCGAAGCTGGGGCTGTTCGGCGTGCAGCGGATCCACCTGCTGAAGAACGTGATGATCCTCGCCGGCGCCGGCGTCGGCGGCGGTTCCCTCAACTACGCGAACACGCTGTACAAGCCGCCGTCGCCGTTCTTCGAGGACTCGCAGTGGTCCGGAATCACCGACTGGGAGCGGGAACTGACCCCGTACTACGAGCAGGCGAAGAAGATGCTCGGCGTGGTCACCAACCCGACGGTCACGCCGTCCGACGAGGTGATGCGCGAGGTCGCCGAGGACATGGGCGTCGGCGACACCTTCGTGTCTACCCCCGTCGGCGTGTTCTTCGGAGCCAAGACCGGCGGCGAGGGCGAGGCCGGCGAGACCGTCGCCGACCCGTACTTCGGCGGCGCCGGCCCGCGCCGCACCGCCTGCATCGAGTGCGGCGAATGCATGACGGGCTGCCGCCACAACGCGAAGAACACCCTGGTCAAGAACTACCTGCACCTGGCGGAGAAGCTCGGCGCCACCATCCTCGACCGCACCACCGTCCGCGAACTCCACCCGCGCGCCGACGGCTCGTGGGACGTCGCCGTCGAACGCACCGGTTCCTGGGTGCGCAAGGGCCGCCGCACCATCACCGCCGACCAGGTCATCGTCGCCGCGGGGGCGTGGGGCACGCAGAACCTGCTGCACCGCCAGCTTTCCGACGGCCACCTGCCGCGCATGTCCCGCCGCCTGGGGCACCTGACGCGGACGAACTCCGAGGCGATCGTCGGCGCTATGCGCCCGAACGTGGACCCGCGGCGCGACTTCTCCGAGGGCGTCGCCATCACCTCCTCGTTCTTTCCGGAGCCGCACACCCACATCGAGCCCGTCCGCTACGGCAAGGGCTCCAACGCCATCGCGCTGCTGCAGACCCTCATGACCGACGGCGGCCCCGGCGGACCCCGCTGGTGGAAGCTCATCCGCGAGGTGGCGGCCGACCCGAAGATCGCGCTGCAGCTGCTGAACCTGCGCAAATGGTCCCAGCGCACCGTCATCTCCCTGGTCATGCAGAACTCCGAGAGCAGCCTGACCACCTTCCTGCGCAAGTACGGGCCGGTGCGCCTGCTGTCGTCGAAGCAGGGCGAGGGCGAGCCGAACCCGTCGTGGATCCCGGTCGGCAACGACGCCACCCGCCGCGTCGCCGAAAAGATCGGCGGCATCGCCGGCGGAACCTGGGGCGAAATCTTCAACATCCCGCTGACCGCCCACTTCATCGGCGGCGCCCCCATCTCGGCGTCGCCCGAGGAAGGCGTCATCGACCCCTACAACCGCGTCTGGGGCCACCCGACGCTGCACATCACCGACGGCGCCGCCATGCCCGCCAACCCCGGCGTCAACCCGGCCCTGTCCATCACCGCCATCTCCGAGCGCGCCATGGCGCTGTGGCCCAACAAGGGCGAGGACGACGCCCGCCCCGCCCAGGGCGAGGACTACCGCGACATCGCCCCCGTCGCCCCGAAGGCCCCGGCCGTCCCCGCGGGCGCACCGGCCGCCCTCAACCTGGGCATGCCGACGCGCAAGTAGGCGCCGTGGCCGCCGCCCGTCGCGTCGGAAAGCGGGGGACGGCGGGCCCGCGCCCACCGGCGGTCCAGACGGTCCGCCGGGTGCGCTAGAATCGCGGTGTGTCTGAACAGGTAAATCACCCCGTTCTCGTTGTCGACTTCGGCGCGCAGTATGCGCAGCTCATCGCCCGCCGCGTCCGCGAGGCCAACATCTACTCCGAGGTCGTGCCGCACACGGCGTCCATCGAGGAAGTGCGGGCCAAGAACCCGCGCGCCCTGGTGCTCACCGGCGGCCCGTCCAGCGTCAACGACGAAGGCGCGCCCGCCCTCAACCCGGAGCTGCTCGAACTCGGCATCCCCGTGTTCGGCATCTGCTACGGCTTCCAGGCCATGACCCGCGCCCTCGGCGGCACCGTCGCCGCCACCGGCGACCGCGAGTACGGCCGCACCACCATGGCCCCCAACGGCGAGGGCGTGCTGCACGCCGGCCTGCCGGAGGAGCATGAGGTGTGGATGAGCCACGGCGACGCCGTGACCGAGGCCCCCGAGGGCTTCACCGTCACCGCCTCGACGAAGGGCGCCCCGGTGGCCGCGTTCGAGAACGCCGAGCGGAAGATGGCCGGCGTGCAGTACCACCCGGAGGTCAAGCACTCCCCGTACGGCCAGCAGGTGCTGCAGCGCTTCCTGACGGAGATCGCCGGCCTGGAGCAGAACTGGACCGCCGCGAACATCGCCGAGGAGCTCATCGACGCGGTGCGCGAGCAGGTCGGCGACGGCCGCGCCATCTGCGGCCTGTCCGGCGGCGTCGACTCCGCCGTGGCGGCCGCCCTGGTGCAGCGCGCCATCGGCGACCGCCTCACCTGCGTTTTCGTCGACCATGGCCTGCTGCGCCAGGGTGAGCGCGAGCAGGTGGAGACCGACTTCGTCGCCGCGACCGGCGCGAAGCTCATCACCGTCGACGACCGCAAGGTCTTCCTCGGTGCGCTGTCCGGCATCACCGACCCGGAGACCAAGCGCAAGACCATCGGCCGCGAGTTCATCCGCTCCTTCGAGCGGGCCGTGGCGCAGGCGCTGGAGGGCGCCCCGGAGGGCGAGACCGTGGACTTCCTCGTCCAGGGCACCCTGTACCCGGACGTCGTGGAGTCCGGCGGCGGTTCCGGCACCGCGAACATCAAGAGCCACCACAACGTCGGCGGCCTGCCCGACGACGTCGAGTTCAAGCTCGTCGAGCCGCTGCGCCTCCTGTTCAAGGACGAGGTCCGCGCCGTCGGCCGTGAGCTCGGGCTGCCGGAGGCCATCGTCGCCCGCCAGCCCTTCCCGGGCCCGGGCCTGGGCATCCGCATCATCGGCGCCGTCGACGAGGAGCGCCTGGACACGCTGCGCCGCGCCGACGCCATCGCCCGCGAGGAACTGACCGCCGCCGGCATGGACGACCTCGTCTGGCAGTGCCCCGTCGTGCTGCTTGCCGACGTCCGCTCCGTCGGCGTCCAGGGCGACGGCCGCACCTACGGCCACCCGATCGTCCTGCGCCCGGTGACGTCCGAGGACGCGATGACCGCCGACTGGACCCGCGTGCCCTACGAGGTGCTCGAGCGGATTTCGACCCGCATCACCAACGAGGTCGCCGAGGTCAACCGCGTGGTCCTGGACATCACGTCCAAGCCGCCGGGAACCATCGAGTGGGAGTAGGCCGGGACCCGTACGGGGGCCGGTGAAGGAAAGGCCGCGTGCGCATCGCTGAGACTCGATGTGCACCGGCCTTTTTCCGTGCGCGGGGGTTTTCCGTGCGGGGGGTGGTTCTCCGTCCCGGTGGGTCTCCGTCCCGGTGGGTGGTCTTTCCGTGCCGGTGGGTGGTCAGCCGCCGAATCTGCGGATGCTGTGCGAGGCATGGCCCAGGTTGAGGATTGCCATGAGCATCCGGGAATGGCGGTAGGTGCCCACCGTGACCCGCATCGCCAGGCGGTCCCGCCCGCCGGGGACGGTCTCGTCGGCGTCGGCGGGCAGGGGCGTCGCCGCCAGGTCGATGCGGCTGAGGTTGTCGAGGATCCCCGTGACTTCGGCGAGGTATTCCTCCGACGGCAGGTACCCGTCGGCGGACATGTCGGCCAGCATCTGCTCGACGGTGGACCGGGCCCGCGTCGGCCGGTCCGGCCAATCGCACCGCTCGATGAGCCCGGACACCAGGGTCCGCTCGCGGTCCCCCACGGTCGCGGCGCCGGGCGGGAAGGTGCCGCCGACGCCGATGTCCTGGGCGGCCCCGAGGACGTCGAGGGTCGGGGTGGCCGGGTCGTCGATAAGCGCGGTGAGGGCGACGATTCGGGCGAGCGGCACGTCGAGGATCTGCCGCAGCGCCTGGATGAGTTCCAGGCGCGCCACATGGGATTCGCCGTAGACGGCGGTGGTCGCGTTCTTCTTGGCGCCCGGCGGGAGGAGCCCCTCGCGGATGTAGTACTTGATGCTGGCGGTGCTCGCGCCGCTGGCCGCCGACAATTCGCGCAGCTTCATGTCCGCGTTCATGTCGGGCGTCCCCTTCCCCTCGGGTTCATCGGTCGGATAGTGGCGCTGACGTGCACTATCCACGTTGGCACGATTGGGTAGCGCCCCTATCCTACGGGCATGGACACCTTCACGGCCCCCATCATCGTCCACGCGTCCGCCGCTTTCCTCGTCCTCGTCCTGGGTCCCGTCAACATCTTCCGCCCGTCCCGCGACCGCATCCACCGCATCCTCGGGCGGTCCTGGGTCCTGCTCATGTACGTCAACTGCTTGGCCAGCTTCTTCTTCGGGCTGGAGGACGGCTTCGGGTTCCTCCACCTCCTGTCCGTTTTCACCGTCGTCGCGGTGACGGCCGGCGTCGTGATGATCCGCCGCGGAAACCTCGTCGCGCACCGCGCGAACATGGTGGGCAGCTACATCGGCACGCTGATCGCGTTCTCCTTCGCCGTGCTCGCCCCGGACCGGCTCATCTGGACCACCGCCGCCAACCGCCCCATCGCGATGGCGGCGTCGGTCGGGGCGCTCCTCGCCGTCGCCGCGGCCTGGGTCGTCGTGCTGAAGATGCGGTGGCCGGGCGACGTCGCGTCGTCACGCTGAGTTGGTCGCGCTGAGTTGGTCACGCTGGCCGGTGGAAAGCTGCACGCCCTCGAGGGACGCCACCGCGGCGGAGATGTCGCCGTCGGAAAGCGCGGTAACCCCCTGCGGTGCCGCTGAGCCACCGCGGGGCCGCAGCTGGGCCACCGTGCGGGGCGGTGACGCGGGTAGAGTCCGGGCCATGAGCATCGTGAAGATCAACGCCATTTCCGTTCCCGAAGGCGCCGGCGAGGAGCTGGAGCGCCGCTTCGCCGCCCGCGCCGGTTCCATCGACGGCCAGCCCGGCTTCGAGGGTTTCCAGCTGCTGCGCCCCACCGCCGGCGAGGACCGCTACTTCGTGGTCACCCACTGGGCCGACGAGGAGTCCTACGCCGCGTGGCGCGACGGCGACGCCCGCGCCGCCCACGCAGGCAGCCACGGCAAGCCGGTGGCCAGCGGCGCCAACCTGCTCGAGTTCGACGTCGTCATGGACGTGCCGGGCACCAAGTAACGGGCAGGTGGGCCGCGTCCCGAGGGAAGGGACGCGGTTGTCGTTGCGGCGCGGGATTGACCCCCGCGCCGCTTTCGCGTTTCCGAGGTGGCGCACTGCGCGGGGCAGCGGTGCGTAGGTGGCTCGGCAGAGTTGGCGCACTGCGTGGGGCTTCATGTCCGCTAAGCGGTTGACCTGTATTTACAGCTAATCGCGACCTGCGGAAACGCCGTTCAATTTTGGTGCTGATTCCAGAAGTTGAACGTTAGCGGACATGAAGCCCTGGCCTGGGTGGCGCGCGCGGCGCATTTCGCGGGGTGAGTGGCGGGCGTGGCGGGGCGTGGTGCGGCGAGGCGGCGCGCGGCGCATTTCGCGGGGTGAGT
>DUOR01000120.1 GCA_012838715.1 Actinomycetales bacterium | reverse complement strand
GCCCGCGGCCGCCCCAGTCGGCGAGCGTCGGCTCGAGGAGCTCGGGGCGATCGCGGACGCGGTCGCCAAAGGAGGCGAACCGCGGCGCCATGTATTCGGCGAGGCCCGCGTGGCGCAGCTTCAGCCAACCGGTGGCCGCCATGTTGCCGGTGGCCACGGTCTGCGAATGGCCCATCCGCGCCAGCGCGCCGACCAGCTCGGGCACGCCCGGCAGCGGCTCGCCGCCCCACGCCGCGTCACCGCAGGCGGCGCCCAGCTCGGTGAGGAACGCGCCCAGGTCAGGGTCGCCGGCGTCGAGTTCCAGCACCTCGCCCCAGATGGCGGAGTCGGTGCGCCCCGCGAAGACCAGGCCTTCCGGGCGGGTGCGGCCGCGGGCGGCGAGCAGGGCGTTGGCCTCGTGGTGGCCGAACCCGCGCGCGTTGAGCAGCGTCAGATCGATGTCCCAGATGACGAGCATGATCGCTACCTACGCGCCCACCGGCCGGCGGATCTCGTCGGTGGGCCAGCCGCCGACGACGAACTTCGACACGTCCTCGCCCTTGCGCGCGAGGTAGTCGCGGAAGTCGGCCTGCCGCTCGTGGTGGGCCAGCGCCTGGTACTCCATGAGTTCGTCGCCGGGCATGTCGGCGAGTTCGGGCCAGGTCTTCTTGGTCATCACCCAGGCGAGGCGGGCGGCGGCCAGGGCGTCGGACGTCGCCTCGTGCGCGTTGTCGATGCGCACCCCGTAATGCGCGCACGCGTTTTCCAGCGTGCGCTTGCCCTTGCGCCAGCGGTCGCGGTCGCGGTCGATGACGTAGGGGTCGAACACCAGGCCGTCGATGGTGAACGACGGCTCCTGCGTGCGCAGCACCGTCAGGTCGTAGGCCGCGTTGTACGCCACCAGCGTCAGCCCGTCGGCCCACGCCTGCCGGATGGCGGCGATGGTCTCGGCGAGGACGTCGGCATGGGGGCGGCCCTCGGCGCGCGCCTTCTCCGTGGTGATGCCGTGCACCCGCGCGGCGCCCTCCGGGATCTCGACGCCGGGGTCGGCGAGCAGCTCCCGCGCGTCGACTTTGCCGCCGTCGATGCGCACCAGCGCGGACGTGACGATGCGGCACTCGTGCGGGTTGGTGCCCGTGGTCTCCAGGTCGAAGGCGAACATCCGGCCCGCGTCGAAGGTGGTCATGGCCACCACCTTAAACCGTGCGCGGGATCGCCATGCCCCCGCGGTTGAACCGGCCGACCCGCCCCGGCCAATCCGGGGGTGCGCCTAGAATCGTCGGCGTGACTGACGTGACCGAGGACCCCCGCGACCTGCCCGCCGCCGACGCCGCCGACGCCGTGCCGGGGTCGCGTGCCGACGACGCCCCCGCCGAATCCGCCTCGCCCGACGTGCGCCGCGAGTGGGAGGAGCTCGCCGACGAGATCCGGGACCATTCGGCGAAGTACTACACGGGACAGCCGGTCATCTCCGACGCGGAGTACGACGAGTTGTTCCAGCGGCTGCAGGCGCTGGAGGAGGAGCACCCGGAGCTGGCGGTGCCGGACAGCCCGACGCAGACCATCGGCGCGCGGGTCGACGCCCCGGCCGACGGCGTCGTCTTCGAGCCGGTCGAGCACCTGCAGCGCATGTACAGCCTGGACAACGTGTTCAGCGAGGAGGAGCTGCGCGACTGGCTCGCCCGCACGCCCGCGACGGCGTACCTGACGGAGCTGAAGATCGACGGCGTCTCCATCGACCTCGTCTACGAGAACGGCCGCCTCACCCGCGCCGCCACCCGCGGTGATGGCCGCGTCGGGGAGAACGTCACCGCCAACGCGCGCACCATCGCCGACATCCCGCACGAGCTTTCCGGTGGGGGCGGGGACGCGGGCACCGACGCGGACACCGACGGCGAATTCCCCATCCCCGCGGTCCTCGAGGTCCGCGGCGAGGTGTACTTCCCGGTGGAGAAGTTCGAGGAGTACAACGCCGAGCGCGGGGAAATGGGGCTGCGGACCTTCGCCAACCCCCGCAACGCCGCCGCGGGTTCGCTGCGCCAGAAGGACCCCGCCGAAACGGCGAAGCGGCCCCTGGCGATGATCTGCCACGGCATCGGCCACGTCGAGGGGTGGCGGCCGGAATCCCAGCACGACGCCTACCGGGCGCTGGAGGCGTGGGGCTTCCACGTTTCCGGGGACACGAGGCGGGTCACCGCGGCGGAGGACGTCGTCAAGCAGATGCTCCACTGGGGCGAGCACAGGCACGACGCGGAGCATGAGATGGACGGCCTGGTGGTGAAGGTCGATGAACTCGCGGAGCAGCGCGCGCTCGGCGCGACGTCGCGCGCGCCGCGGTGGGCGATCGCGTACAAGTACCCGCCGGAGGAGGTCACCACCGACCTGCTGGACATCCGCGTGAGCATCGGCCGCACCGGGCGGGCGACGCCGTACGCGGTGATGGAGCCGGTGCTGGTCGCCGGGTCGACGGTGGAGATGGCGACGCTGCACAATCCCACCGAGGTGAAGCGGAAGGGGGTGCTCATCGGGGATCGGGTGACCATCCGCAAGGCGGGCGACGTCATCCCCGAGGTGCTCGGGCCGGTCGCGGACCTGCGCGACGGCACCGAGCGCGAGTTCATCTACCCGACGCTGTGCCCGGAATGCGGCACGAAGCTCGCGCCGGCGAAGGAGGACGACGCCGACTGGCGCTGCCCGAACACCCGGTACTGCCCGGGGCAGCTGCGGCGGCGGGTGGAGTTCCTGGCGTCGCGCGGCGGCTTCGACATCGAGCACCTGGGCGAGCGCGGCGCGGCGGACCTGATTCACCGGGGCGTGCTGCCCGACGAGGGCGACCTGTTCGACCTGACCGCCGACGACCTCGCCCGCACGGAGGTCTACACCACCGCGGCGAAGAAGAAGACCGGCGACGACGGGGTCGCCCGCGGCACGCTGAACGCCAACGGCAAGAAGCTGCTGGACTTCATCGGGGCCGCGAAGGATCGCGAACTGTGGCGGGTGCTGGTCAGCCTGTCCATCCGGCACGTCGGGCCGACGGCCGCGCGGGCGCTGGCGCAGAAGTTCGGCTCCATGGACGCCATCCGGTCGGCGTCGCGCGAGGAGCTGGCGGACGCCGACGGCGTCGGCGGCATCATCGCCGACTCCGTCGTCGAGTGGTTCGCCGTGGACTGGCACCGCGAGGTCGTGGACAAGTGGGCCGCCGCCGGCGTGCGCATGGCCGACGAGGCCACCGACCGGCCGGAGCAGGTCCTCGAGGGCCTCACCGTCGTGGTCACCGGCTCGCTGGAGGACTTCACCCGCGACAGCGCCAAGGAGGCCATCCTCGTCCGCGGCGGCAAGGCGGCCGGGTCGGTGTCCAAGAAGACGTCCGTGGTCGTCGTCGGCGAGAACGCCGGCTCCAAGGCCACCAAGGCGGAGGAACTGGGGGTGCCCATCCTCGACGAGGCCGGTTTCCACCGCCTGCTTGCCGACGGCGCCGCGGCCATCCCGTCGGGCGGGGACGACTAAGGCGAGCGGCAGTCGGGGAGGTTCGGCGGGCGGCGGCCCGGGCGGTTCGGAGCGGCTCAGGCGTGCGCGTCGAGCAGGCCTCGGACGCGCCGGGCGAGTTCGTCCTCGCGGACCGGGGCCCAATCGCTGACGTCGACGCCGACGTTGATGGTGCGGCCATGCTGCGCCCACAGGCCGTGGACGTGGCCGCAGATGCGCACCGTCGACGTCGGCTCCGGCGCCGCGACGGCGAGATGGCCCACGAGGTACGGGTCGCTGCCGACCTCCGGGAGATGCGAGACGTCGGCGGGCACCGTGCGGCCGCCGGGCACCTCGATGGTCGTGCGCGTCTCCCCGGACGGCACCACCGTGACGCCCATCGACCGCAGCCGCGCCACTTCCCGGCGCCGCCGCCACCAGTCGGAGGCGGTGCGGGCGGGGTGCCTGAGGTCGTCGGCAAGCAGATCCCGCCGCGAGTTCAGCGACTCGTCGGCGAAGAACCCGCGGCGGTAATGCGGCCACCACGTGTCGTGGTTGCCGGCGACGAGGGTGATGCGGCCCTTCAGCAGGGGCAGGACCTCGACGAGGCGGTCGAAGCCCCAGGCGGCGTCGCCGAGGTGCCAGACCTCGTCGTCCGGGGCGACCAGGTCGTTCCAGTTGTCCACGAGATCGCGGTCGTGGTCCTCGATGGTCGCCCACCGGCCGCGGCCGAAACCGAGGACGTTGCCGTGGCCGAAGTGGGTGTCAGATGTCCACCACCGCACGGTTCCCCGCCTCCCTGGGCTCGCGGCCGTCGTCGCCTCCGCCATTGCCGTCGCCGCCACCGTTGCCCGCTCCGCCGGCCCGGCTCTTGCGGGCCGCGTCGGCCGCCATGATGCGGCGGCCGATGAAGATGACGCCGACGGCGGTGAGGTACATGACGATGGAGTACACCGCCGCGGGCACGGCGAACTCCTCGTCGCGCACGACGGTCAGGGCGATGACCAGGCCGAGGGTGGAGTTCTTGATGCCGTACTCCACCGCCAGAGCCAACTGCGACGCCTTGTCCACGCGGGACAGCCACGCCAGCGCGCCGCCGGCGAGGATGACCAGCAGGTTGAACACGAGGACGGCCGGGCCGGTGGCGGCGACCATCGCGGGAATCTCGCCGCCGAGGTCCACCGCCACCGCCGCAATCGCGCCGACGAGCACCAGCGCGCCGAGCACCGACATGCCGCGCTCCAGCTTCGCCGCCAGCGCCGGCTTCTTCGCGCGGATGACCATGCCCAGCGCCACCGGAACGAGAATCACGCCGATGAGCAGGCCGAACGTCTGGGTCAGCGGCACGGACACCTCGAGGTCCGTCGCCCCCGGCAGCACCCAACCGGCCGCGTCGAGCCAGCCGGGCAGGGTCACGATGACCACTAGCGACGCCACCACCGTCAGGATGATCGACAGGGCCACGTTGCCGCGCGCCAGGTAGGTCACCAGGTTCGACGTCGACCCACCGGGGCACGCCGCCACCAGCACCAGGCCGAGCGCCATGATCGGCGGCAAATCCATCAGCAGCGCCACCGCGATGCCGATGGCGGGGACGAGCAGCACCTGCCCGAGCGTGCCGATGATCGTCGCCCGCGGCGCCTTCATCTGCGCCCGGAAATCCGCGAGCGTCAGGCTCAGCCCGATGCCCACCATGATCACCGCCAGCGACACCGGCAGCCCAATCGAAATGACGGGATTGTCTTCCATGCGGGCGGGTCCTTCCTCCGGCAACTGTTTTCACCGGCAACCGTACCCACCCGAATGTGACGCCGCGCACACTTTCGCCGAACTTGCCGGGGCCGAGCTTTCCGGGGCCGGGCTTGCCGCGGCTGAGCTTTCCGACGCCCGGATCGGCGAAGCCCCGCGGAGGCGGAATCCGCGGGGGCTGCGTCGGAAAGCGGTGCTACTCCAGGCGCGGAGCTACTTCACCGGGGTGGCGTCGATCTTCCAGACCTCGTCGGCGTAGTCGCGGATCGTGCGGTCGGAGGAGAAGCGGCCCGAACGGATGATGTTCAGGAAGCACATGCGCGCCCACTTCAGCTCGTCGCGGTAATCCTCGGCCATGCGGTCGCGGGTCTCGCGGTAGTCGGCGAAGTCGCCCAGGACGTAGTACACGTCGGCGGGCTCGTAGCCGGGGGACTCCAGCAGCGACAGGTGCAGGTCATGGAACATGCCCGAACCGCCGTCGGAGAAGGTGCCGTCGACGAGGGAATCCAGGGCGCGCTTCAGGCCCGGGACCGACTCGTAGGTGGCGCGCGGGTTGTAGGTCTTGCGCAGCTCCGGCAGCTCCTCTTCCTTGGCGCCGAAGATGTAGGCGTTGTCGTCGCCCACGGCCTCGTGGATCTCCACGTTCGCGCCGTCGAGGGTGCCCAGGGTGAGGGCGCCGTTCATCATGAACTTCATGTTGCCGGTGCCGGAGGCCTCCTTGCCGGCGGTCGAGATCTGCTCGGAGACGTCGGTGGCCGGGATGATGTGCTCGGCGGGGGAGACGTTGTAGTTCTCCACGAACACGACCTTCAGCTTGTCGCCGATCTCCTCGTCGTTGTTCACCAGCTCCGCGATGGAGTTGATGAACTTGATGATCGCCTTCGCCCGGACGTAACCCGGCGCCGCCTTCGCGCCGAAGATGGCCACGCGCGGCACGACGTCCCACTCCGGGTTGTCCTTGATGCGGTAGTACAGGTCCAGGATGTACAGGGCGTTGAGCAGCTGGCGCTTGTACTCGTGGAGGCGCTTGATCTGGGTGTCGAAGATGGCGTCGGCGGAAATGTCGATGCCCTGGCGGTCCTTGATCCAGGCGACGAAGTCCTCCTTGTTGCCGCGCTTGATGGCCATGACCTCGCGCAGCACCTCCTCGTCGTCGGCGTACTTCTCCAGGCCGGCGAGGACGTCGAGGTCAGTGACCCAGGCGTCGGAGCCGACGAGGCGGGTCAGCAGCTCCGGCAGGCGCGGGTTGCACTGGTTCAGCCAGCGGCGCGGGGTGACGCCGTTGGTCTTGTTGTTGAACTTCTCCGGCCAGATGGCGTGCCAGTCGCCGAGGGTCTCGCGCTTGATGATCTCCGTGTGCAGCGCCGCCACGCCGTTGATGGAGTAGGCGGTGTAGCAGGCGATCCACGCCATGTGGATGAACCCGTTGGAGATGGGCGCCATGTAGTCGATGGTGCCGTGGTCGATGCCGCGCTCGTCCAGGTCGGCCCGGAAGCGGCGGTCAATCTCCTGGATGATTTCCAGCACCCGTCGGAACAGGCGCTCGAAGATGGAGAACTCCCAGGTCTCCAGCGCCTCGGCGAGGACGGTGTGGTTGGTGTACGCGAAGGCCTTCGAGGTGATGGCCCAGGCGTCGTCCCACGACATGTCGTGCTCGTCGAGGAGGATGCGCATCAGCTCGGGGATGGCGAGCACCGGGTGGGTGTCGTTGAGCTGGATGCAGTTGGCGTCGGCGAAGGTGGCCAGGTCGCCGTGGTGCTCCAGGTGCGAGTCGATCATGGCCTGCAGGGACGCCGACACGAAGAAGTACTGCTGGCGGACGCGCAGCACCTTGCCCTCGTAGGTGGAGTCGTTGGGGTACAGGACGCGGCAGAGGTCGTGGACGCGCTCGCGCTCGACGATGGCGTCGGTGAAGCGCTGCGAGTTGAAGGCGTCGTAGTCGAATTCGCGCATCGGCTCGGAGTTCCACAGGCGCAGCGTGTTGACGTTGCTGGTGCCGTAGCCGGTGATGGGCATGTCGTGGGGCACGGCGCGCACGGTCAGGTCGTCGAACTTCACGATGCGCGACTCGTCCTCGCGGCGGACGACGAAGGGGTAGCCCTCCTCCATCCACGGGTCCGGGTGCTCGTCCTGGAAGCCGTCCTCGAAGGACTGCTTGAACAGTCCGTAGCGGTACAGGATGCCGTAGCCGGTGGCGGGCAGGTCCTGGGTGGCGCAGGAATCGAGGAAGCAGGCGGCGAGGCGGCCGAGGCCGCCGTTGCCCAGCGCGGCGTCGTGCTCGGCCTCGAGCACGTCGGTGAGGTTCTTACCGTAGTTCGCCACGGCCTCCTCGGCCTCATCGACGAGGCCCAGGTTGAGGAGGTTGTTCAGCAGCGCCCGGCCCATGAGGAACTCGGCGGAGAAGTAGTGCTGCTGCCGGGTGCCGGCGTAGGCGCGGGTGGTGGCCTCCCAGTCGTCGGCGAGCTGATCGACGACGACGCGGGACAGGCCCGACCAAAACTCCATCTCCGACGAGGTCTCGGGCGTGCGGCCGGATTCGGCGCGGACGTGCGAGGCGAGGCGATCCGTGAAATTCGACATATGGTCTCCGATTGCGTGGTTGTGCGCGTTGGGCGACCGCCCCAACAGGGGGTTGGGGCGCAAGACGCGGGCGGCATTCGACTTTACCCGCGAAACCGCTGGGTCTCGCGTTGGGCGATGACCCCCGGGGTGGCGGGGCAGGGGGTGCCATTCGCTTGCCGACGCGGTGCGCCCCGGCGACCCGGTTCGGGACCGGGCGCCGGGGCGCTTCGGAGGGGAGTGTCCGGGCCCGGGACGGTGGTGCTTCCGGGCCGGGCGGCGAACCGGGCGGCTAGCTCAGGATGGCGCCGACGATGTCGCCGATGCGGCCGAGGTGCTCGACCTCGCTGGGCAGGAACTCGGGGCCGCCGGGGCGGCCGATGACGAGGGTGTAGCCCTTGCCCATCGGGGCGGCGGCGAGGGAGGACTCCATGACGGTCCAGGACTCCGGCAGCCAATCCTCGGTTTCGCCGTCGAGGCGGCGGGGCGTGTCCACGGGCGGCTCGGCCAGCGTGCGGCCGTCGTCCTCCGGGGCGGCGATGGACGCGACGACGCGGGTGGTGCCGCCGTTGCCGTGGCCCAGGACGAGGGCCCAGCCGGCGGTCATGGTGCGGGGCAGGCCGTCGACGATTTCGCTGAGGGCCCGCAGCGGCTGGTGCCGGTGGCGGGCCAGCTCGGCGAGCATGGTGATCTGGCCGCGGCGGTCGACGGACCCGGAGAACGGGCGGATCGAATCGACCTCGACGTCGTCGAGGGCGTGCGCCGCGGTGATGAGGGTGTCGGGGAGGTTGCCGGTGGGCAGCGCCACCACGATGTCGTCGATGACGTAACCGTTGGGCAGGTAGTCGACGACGTCTACGGAGCGGATGTCACCGCCGGCCTCGCCCAGCGCCGCGGCGAGGTAGCCGAGGGAGCCGGGGGAGTCTGGCATTTGCACGCGCAGCAGGTAAGACATCGGGTTCAGGTGACCTTTCATGTCCCCGGTGGCCGGGGAGGTCGGTTGGTGGGAGTCTGTCGTCGTTCGTTATTCGGTTCTTGGTCCGGCATCCGCCGAAAACGGTTTACACCGTACACGCCGGGCTCGGGCCGGCTGCTCGCCGCACCGTGGGCCCGGAAGAAGCCGGGGACATGCCGCGGAACCCCTTTGGTCAGGTGACCAAGTTGTGTCCGGATTCACGTAAATGATGCCTGAATTACGTCCGGAATGCCCGCGTTTTTCTCACTCCGAGAGAAAACAACGCCAAACCGATACGGAAGCGGTGTTCGGCGCAAAGGCCGCGCAACGATTCGTCGGAAAGCGACACGGGAACACGCGGGGAGCCGCGGGGAGGCGCGGCGACGGCGGTGCGTGCCGACGGTCGTGCGGCCGCGCCCGCCCCCATCCCAATGCAATCCGGGGCAGCGACTACCCTGTTCAAGGACTTCAGTTCAAGGACTGAACCCGGATACCCGAAACCGGAAAACCCGCCAACCACGAAAGGGGTCACGCGTGTCCGCAATCTCGCGCGACGAGGTCGCCCACCTCGCACGGCTTTCCCGCCTGGCACTGACCGACGCGGAACTCGAGGAGTTCACCGGCCAGATCGACGGCATCATCCAGCACGTGCAGGCCGTCCAGCAGGTCGCCGCCGACGACGTCGAGCCCATGAGCCACCCGTCGTCGATGTCCGGCGTGATGCGCGAAGACGTCGTCAAGCCGACGCTGACCGCGGAGGAGGCCCTCGACCAGGCGCCCTCCGTGGAGGAGCAGCGTTTCGAGGTTCCGCAGATCCTGGGCGAGGAAGAGTGACCATGACCAACAACGAGCTGCTGTTCACCGCCGTCGCCGACGACCCCATCCTGGGCCTCACCGCCGCCGAGCTGGCCGCGAAGATCCACGCCCGTGAGCTGACCTCCGTCGAGGTCACCCAGGCGTTCCTCGACCGCATCGCCGCCGTCGACGAGGGCATCAACGCCTTCCTGCACGTCGGCGCCGAGGAGGCGCTGGCCGCCGCGAAGGCCGTCGACGAATCCCTCGACGCCGGCGAGGCCCCCGCCTCCCCGCTGGCCGGCGTGCCGCTGGCGCTGAAGGACGTCTTCACCACCACCGACGCCCCCACCACCTGCGCGTCGAAGATGCTCGAGGGCTACATGAGCCCCTACGACGCCACCGTCACCGAGAAGCTGCGCGCCGCGGGCATCCCCATCCTGGGCAAGACCAACATGGACGAGTTCGCCATGGGTTCCTCCACCGAGAACTCCGCCTACGGTCCCACCCACAACCCCTGGGACCTGAGCCGGACCGCCGGTGGCTCCGGCGGTGGCTCCTCGGCCGCTTTGGCGTCGGGT
>DUOR01000119.1 GCA_012838715.1 Actinomycetales bacterium | reverse complement strand
GCGCCCGCCGCTCCCCTGCGGCCGACGGCGCGCGGCCCCGGCTAGCGTCCGCGGGCGGTCTCCCACATGCACATGGCGGCGGCGGTGGCCAGGTTGAGGGATTCGGCGCCGCCGCGGATCGGGATGGACACCCGCGCGGTCGCGCGCGCCAGGACGTCCTCCGGCAGACCGTGGGCCTCGTTGCCGAACAGCCACGCGACCGGGTCGCCGGGCAGCGGGTCCCGGCCGAGCACGATCTCCCCGTCCATGGCGGTGGCCAAAGTGGAGAATCCGGCGTCGGCAAGCATCGCTTCCACGGCGGCGACGTCGCGCTCGCGGGCGACGGGCACGTTGAACAGCGAACCGGCCGACGAGCGGACCGCCTTGCCGCCGAGCGGGTCGACGCTGTCGCCGGCGAAGAGCACGCCGCCCGCGCCGAGCGCGTCGGCCATGCGGATGATGGTGCCTGCGTTGCCCGGGTCGTTGGCCTCCACGGGCACGATGAGCACGCCCGCCTCCCTGCCCGCCGCGATGACGGCCTCGGCCGGGGCGGTCACGGCCGCCGCGTCGCAGGTGGCGAAAACGCCGGTGGTGGTGACGGTCTCGGCGAGCGACGCCGCCGCCGAGGCGTCAATCGGAGACACCGGGAGGCCGCTTGCCGACGCCGCCGCGACCAGCTCCCCGAACCGGTCCAGCGCATCCTCCGTGGCGAACAGCTCGACCACCGCCCCCGCCCGCACGGCCGCATCCACGGAATTGAAGCCCTCCACCAGGAACCGGCCCGCCTTGCGGCGCGCGGCGGCACGGTGAAGCTTGGAAGCGGCGACGACCCGTGGAGTCCTTGCGGTGAAGGTCTCCACGGGTCGTCGAAAGTCGTCTGCCATGGGCAAGACGTTACGCGATGGCGTTCGCCTACTGCTCGGCCGGGGCGTTGACGTCCTCCGGCAGCGCGGCCTTGGCGGCCTCGACCAGGGCGGTGAACGCGGCGGCGTCGGTCACGGCCAGCTCGGCGAGGTTCTTGCGGTCAACCTCGATGCCGGCGAGGGCCAGGCCCTGGATGAACCGGTTGTAGGTCATGCCGTTGGCCCGGGCAGCGGCGTTGATGCGCTGGATCCACAGGCGACGGAACTGGCCCTTGCGGGCGCGGCGGTCGCGGAACTCGTAGGTCTTCGAGTGGAGCATCTGCTCCTTCGCCTTGCGGTACAGGCGGGAGCGCTGGCCCCGGTAGCCCTTGGCGGACTCGAGAACTTCGCGACGCTTCTTCTTGGCGTTAACCGACCGCTTCACACGTGCCACGGTGATACTTCCTTACTTATCTGACGGATGTTGTGTTCGTTACCGCGCCCCCGGGTGCGGGTGCGCGGGCAGCGGGCGGCTTACGCCTTGCCCAGGAGGCGCTTGATGCGCTTCTCGTCGGCCTTGGCCACCTCGGTGGTGCCCTTCAGGCGACGGGTGCGGGTGGAGGGCTTGCCCTCGAGGAGGTGGCGGCGGTTGGCCTGCTCGCGACGGAGCTTGCCGGCGCCGGTGACCTTGATGCGCTTGGCGGTGCCCTTGTGGGTCTTCTGCTTCATGGTTAAGCGTCCCTTTCGAATTTTTGTGTCCGGGGCACGTCGGGCGTGCCGCTGGACGCGACGGACCCCCGGATGAGCGGTTCACCCACCCGGTCGTGCCATCCCGGCCGTTGGCCGGCTACTTCTTGTTGCCCTTGCGGACCGGCCCCAGGACCATCGTCATGTTTCGGCCGTCCTGCTTCGGGCGGGTCTCGACGACGCCGTGTTCCTTGACGTCCTCGGCGAGTCGCTCCAGCAGGCGGAAACCGAGTTCCGGTCGCGACTGCTCGCGGCCGCGGAACATAATGGTGACCTTGACCTTCGATCCCTTGTCGAGGAAGCGGACGACGTTGCCCTTCTTCGTCTCGTAGTCGTGATCGTCGATCTTCGGCCGGAACTTCTGTTCCTTGACCACAGTCTGCTGCTGGTTCTTCCGAGCTTCCCGGGCCTTCTGGGCCTGCTCGTACTTGAACTTTCCGTAGTCCATGATCTTGCAGACCGGCGGCTTCGCGTTCGGGGCGACCTCAACGAGGTCGAGGTCTGCCTCGTAGGCGAGCTTGCGGGCGTCGTCCGTGCGGACGATTCCCACCTGCTCACCGCTGGGTCCGACGAGTCGGACTTCGGGAACTCGGATTCGCTCGTTAATGCGAGCTTCAGCGCTGATGTGGCCTCCTAGGTTGAACCTGTAACATTTCGTTGCCGAACCGCCGGTAGCGGATGAACGAGGGAAGCCACGTGCGGGCCCCGTGGGGCGCCGACACCGTCCGTGGGAAAGCGTTTCCGGCCTGCCCTGTGCGGGCGGTGCCGTGCTTTCCGACGGGATGACCCCGGCGCAACCATGTTTCTTCGGCGCACCCAGGGTGGGATTCACTCCTCTTCGCAACCAAGACGGATGCTTTCCCGG
>DUOR01000118.1 GCA_012838715.1 Actinomycetales bacterium | reverse complement strand
CCCCGCCGGACCGGTGCCCGCCCCACGCGGGGGCGGAGCGGGCTGCGTTGCGACGCGCGCGAAGTGGCTTACTTCTTGAAGCGCGGGAACGCGGAGGCGCCGGCGTAGACGCCGGCCTCGCCGAGCTGGGCCTCGATGCGCAGCAGGCGGTTGTACTTGGCGACGCGCTCGGAGCGGGCCGGGGCGCCGGTCTTGATCTGGCCGCAGTTCAGGCCGACCGCCAGGTCGGCGATGATGGTGTCCTCGGTCTCACCGGAGCGGTGGGACATCATCGACTTGTAGCCGTTGTTGTGGGCGACGGCGACGGCCTCGAAGGTCTCGGACAGGGTGCCGATCTGGTTGACCTTGACCAGCAGCGCGTTGGCGGCGTTCTTCTCGATGCCCTCGGCCAGGCGGGCCGGGTTGGTGACGAAGAAGTCGTCGCCGACCAGCTGCACCTTGTCGCCGATCTGCTTGGTCAGCTCGATCCAGCCGTCCCAGTCGTTCTCGTCCAGCGGGTCCTCGATGGAGACGATGGCGTACTCGTCGACGAGCTCGCCGTAGACCTTGGCCATCTCCGCGGCGGAGTGCTTGCCGCCCTCGAAGTTGTAGACGCCGTCCTCGTAGAACTCGGAGGAGGCGACGTCGAGGGCCAGGGCGACGTCCTCGCCCAGCTTGTAGCCGGCGGCCTCGATGGCCTCGTTGATGAGGTCCAGGGCGGCGCGGGTGGAGTCGACGGACGGGGCGAAGCCGCCCTCGTCGCCGAGGCCGGTGGACAGGCCCTTGTCCTTGATGACCTTCTTCAGCGAGTGGTAGACCTCGGCGCCGACGCGCAGGGCCTCGGAGAAGGTCTCCGCGCCGATCGGGGCGATCATGAACTCCTGGACGTCGACGCCGGAGTCGGCGTGGGCGCCACCGTTGAGGATGTTCATCATCGGGACGGGCAGGACGTGGGCGTTCGGGCCGCCGACGTACTGGAACAGCTCGAGGCCGGCGGACTTGGCGGCGGCGGAGGCGACGGCCATGGAGACGCCGAGGATGGCGTTGGCGCCCAGCTTCTTCTTGTTGGGGGTGCCGTCCAGGTCGATCATCAGCTTGTCGATGAGACGTTGGTCGTCGGCGAACTCGCCCATGAGCTCGTCCTGGATGTCGCCGAGGACGTTCTCGACGGCCTGCTGGCAGCCCTTGCCCAGGTAGCGGTCGCCCCCGTCACGCAGCTCGTAGGCCTCGTGCTCGCCGGTGGAGGCGCCCGAGGGCACCATCGCGCGGCCGACGGAGCCGTCCTCCAGCGCGACCTCGACCTCGACGGTCGGGTTACCGCGCGAATCCAGAATTTCCAGGGCGTTCAGTCCGATGATGGGGGCAGCCATAAGTCACCTTTCCGCCGGAACCGTTCCGGCCATATGCCCTTTAATTGTGGCACGTTTGCCCCGAACGCGCCGTCGCCAGTTCCCCCACGGATCCGCCCCCGTCGCGGGGCCCAGCGGCGGGTGCCCCCGATGCCGGCGGGCGGTGGCCTCCGGCCGTGCTTGCCGACGGCGTCAGGCGGGCTGGTTCAACGCGTAGTTCGCGGCCGCGTCGCGCACGTCGCGGACGTACTCGTCGGACTGGTTGTAGGAACGGATCGCGGCGGTCCAGCCCTCCGGCGTGGACAAATCGCGGCCGCCGGAGCACAGCAGCCCGGCGGCGGAGGCCGCGGCGTCGTCGATGTGGTGAGGGTCCGCGACCCCGTCGCCGGAGGCGTCGACGCCGTAGCGGTTCCAGGTCTCCGGGATGAACTGCATGGGACCGACGGCCCGGTCGTAGACGTCGTCGCCGTCGAGGGCGCCGCCGTCCGTGTCGCGGATCTCGGCGAATCCGGGGGAACCGTCGAGGGGCACGCCGATGATCGGCGGGCGGACGACGCCGTCGGCGTCGATTTCGGCGGGCTGGAACCAGTCCCCGGTGTAGGTGCCGTGGCGGGTCTCCACCTGGCCGAGGCCCGCGAGGGTGTTCCAGCTGAGGTTGCAACCGGGGTAACGTTCGGCGGCGATGACCTCGGCGTTGCCGTAGGCGCGGACCGCCTGCGCCGGAATGCGGGTGGCGTCCGCGATGGGCTGCGCCCACTGGGCCAGCTGGTCGGCGGTGCGCCCGGGCGCGTTGACGTCGATCCGCACGGCGGGTTCGGCGGCGGCCGGGGGCACGTCCTCGGGGATCGGCTGCTTGCGGAACGGCGAGTCGATGGGGCCGGTGAACATGGTCAGCGCCCCGACGACGCCGATGATCACCAGCACCGCGATGCCGGTGAGGCCCAGGCAGCCGCACCCGGAGGATCGCTTCGCCTTGCGCGGGGCGGGGCCGTGCCGCCGGGGTCCCCGGGCGGCGCGGTCGAAATCGGCGAAGTCAGACACGGCGACCAATCCTAGGGCGGATCGGCCCGCCGGGCCTAAGTGCGCGGCGAGTCGTCTTCGTCACCTGCGGCGGGATCGTCCGGAAGCCGGTCCCAACCCTCGTCCCCGTCGGCGCCCCACTCACCCTCGTCCTGGTTCGCGCCAGGGTCGGCGCCCCACTCGTCCGCATCCCCGTCGGCGCCCGGACCGTCGACCGGGCCGTCGCCCTGGCCGGCGTCCCGCTGGGCCGCGAAGGCGGCCTCGGCGCGTTCCAGGTCCGCGAGGAACTGGCGGGCAATGGCGCGGGTGCGGGCCTCGGCGCCGGACTCGAGCTCCAGGCCCGGGGTCGGGCACAGCAGCT